>JBBQPB010000030.1:0-12139 GCA_038331435.1 Thermomicrobiales bacterium
AGAAACATCGCCCCATTCCTCTGGCTTCCACATACTGGAGCGGATGATCGCTTTTCCACATTGGAAAAAGACCTCTTCGACCTCGACGGCGGTCGCCATTGTGGGAACCTTCCCGCGCCAGGCCATGGTATTCAGTAGCGCTTGATCGGTGACAAGCATCGCCTTCCCGTTTACGCGCAGCGATTCGTCCCAACCGGGAACGAGAAAAAGAAGCCCGATGTGCGGGTTCTTGAGAATGTTCTCGAATCCGTCGAGACGGCGGTTACCAAGCCGTTCCGGAATGACCAGTGTCTTCTCATTGAGCACTTTGACGAAACCCGCCGGATCGCCCTTCGGTGAGACATCGACGCGTCCTTCGTCGTCGGACGTGGAGACGCAGACGAAGGGAGCATGCTCGATGAAGTTTTGCGAATGCGGATCGAGGTAGGCGATTTCTTTTTCGATGGAAACCTTGCTGGGAGTACCCATCAAATCGCGCAGAGCGGCGTGAGACGCAATGATGTTTTCGAAGGGATACGACGTCACGGTGGGCGTCGCGGACATGGCGCTCGACATAGAAGGCTCCTCAATCACTAGCGGTCGTATCCTGACATAGCCGGATTTGCTTACCTGGCGTTCACTAAGAATCATACCTGTCAATCGAGGACGTGAAGTCGTGTTGAACGAGTCCCAAACGGCCGAAATGACCGATGAAACCGTGACTCCTGAATCGCTCTGGGGGCCGCGGCTTGGTCGGCTGACGGTTGGGTTGCTGATTACGATTGTGGCGGGCGCGTTCGAGGCACTGGCGGTGGCGACCGTGCTCCCGCAGACCGTCGACGATCTGGGCGGCATCGACTACTACGGTTGGATTCTGGCCTCGTTCACACTCGCGAATCTGATCGGGATCGTGGTGGCGGGAACGGAGATCGATCGGCAGGGAATGGTGCCTCCTTTCTTGTTGGGGATCGGAATGTTTGCCGGCGGCCTACTGATCGGAGGACTGGCGCCTTCGATGCCCGTGCTGATCGTGGGGCGATTGGCGCAAGGATTCGCCAGTGGCGTATTGATATCGGTTGCGTATGCCGCGGTGCGTACCGCGTATCCTGCCGATGTGCGACCGCGCTTGATGGCGCTCTGGTCGTCCGCGTGGGTGATCCCCGGGTTGTTCGGACCGGCGGTGGCAGGCTTCATCGCCGAAACGATCGGGTGGCGATGGGTCTTTCTGGGGATGATTCCCTTTCCGATCATCGCCGGGTTGCTCACGGTTCCGTCGTTGCGAGCCGTAGATGTGCCGGAAGGCGGATCGAGAAACTTCGGCCGGTTGCGAGACGCGGTCTTGCTGTCGGGTGGTACCGCAATCCTGTTGGCCGGTTTCGGTCGACCGAATGTGTTGGCATTACTAGGACTGATTGCGTTGGGCCTGGTCATTCTCCTGCCGGCGTTCCGGCGATTGAGCCCACCAGGCACCTTGCGGGCGAGACCGGGGATTGCCGCGGCGGTGGCATGTGTCATCCTGCTCACTCTTGGGTTTTTCGGATTCGAGTTCTTCATTCCCCTGGCGTTGACCGATTTGCGCAACCAGTCATCGCTGATGGCGGGGTTGCCTCTAACCGCCAGCGCATTGACCTGGACGGCCGGGGCCTGGATTGTGGATCAACGCTCGAGGGTCTATTCCCGATCGAGAATGGTGCGCTCGGGATACGCGCTCGTCGTGATTGGCATCCTGCTGTCGCTGGGTGTATTCGTGACCGAGATTCCGATACTTGTATCGCTGATGACCTGGGCAATTGCCGGCTTGGGTATGGGCATCGCGTTTTCCAGTCTGATGCTGGCAGTGCTGGACGATGCGCCGGAAGGAAGCGAAGGGGCAACCATTTCCGCGGGGCAACTTGGGAACACATTGGGGATTGCGTTGGGAACCGGGATCGGAGGGTCGATCATCGCGACGACCAGTTTGAACGAGATCGCCACTCAGCGTGGATTCGAGCTGCTGGCATTGGGCTCGACGATCGTGTTGCTGGGGGCGATCGTGGTCGCCGGGCGAATTGGTCGTGCGACGGTGTTGACTGTCAACGGGGGCTGATCGGCCTCTGCTAGTCTTGCTGGCATCGATGCCCAACTTCCAACTAACACCTGCCATGAGCCGGGCAAGCGGCGATTCCCATAGGAACCATCAATGACGCTTGCACGCTGGTGGCAGCGCAATTCTCAGCGCGTAGCGCTCAACTCGATGCTCCTTCCCTATCTGATCGGACTCGCACTGCTGGTGATCGGTCCAGGGCTGGCCGGTTTCGCGCTTTCGTTGACCGATTACAACGCCATTCAATCGCCGAGTTGGGCCCGGCTGGAGAACTTCCGGCGGTTGCCACACGACCAAATTTTCCGCATCGCCGTGTTCAATTCGCTGCTCTATATCGTGCTGGCGGTGCCATTGCGATTGATCGGGGCGTTGGCCCTGGCGAAGCTGCTGCAACGACCTCGCCGGAGCTCGATGGTCGTCCGAGCGATCGTCTACCTCCCGACGGTCATACCCGATCTCGCATGGGCGTTGATCTGGCTCTGGATTCTGAACCCGCTATATGGGCCACTCAATCAGCTCCTCGAGTTGGTGGGAATCGACGGGCTGGCCTGGATGGTCGATCCGAGCACCGCGCGTATTGGGATCGTGCTCATGATGGTCTGGCAGCTTGGCGAGGGGTTCATCGTCTGTCTGGCGGCGCTTGGGAGTGTCGATCCCGATTTGCCCGATCAAGCCGCAATCGATGGTGGCGGAACCTGGAGCACATTTCGGGGAATCATCCTGCCAACGATTGCGCCGGTCCTGTTGATTCTGGTCTTTCGCGACACGATCTTCAGCTTTCAGGCCAATTTCGTTCCTGCGTTAATTCTGGGGAAAGGTGGGGGCCCCGACTACGCGACGATGTATCTCCCGATGTACATCTACACCACCGCGTTTGGCTATCTCCGCTTCGGCTATGCGGCATCGATGACGGTGGCCATGTACGCCATCACGGGGATCATTCTGTTGCTGCAATATCGCCTGACCCACCGCTGGCATGACGGGTTCGGGCGACATGAGTAGGCGTCGCGGACGGAGCGGGCTCTGGTTTTTCGTGCTGATCCTGGTGTGCGCCGTGTTCTTGCTTCCGCTCTATTGGACGGTGGTGACCGCACTGCGGGAAACCGGGCGGCCGTTGCCACGACACATCGAGTGGTTCCCTTCTCCGGCAATTTGGGGGAACTTTCGGACCGTCTTCGAAGTGGTCGATGCCGGACGTTTTGCGCTCAATTCGCTGGTGATAGCGAGTGTAGCTGTGCCTGCAACGATTGTGTTCGCGTCGCTGGCGGGATTTGCCATGTCCCAATTGCCACATCGCTACCGGGTTCGTTTGGTGGCGGTGTCCGCACTTTGCCTCATGGTGCCGCTGACCGCGATCTGGATTCCCCGCTTTCTTCTCTTCAAGGAAGCCGGGCTCATGAACCGGCGCGTGGCACTGATGGTTCCGTCGTTGATGGGCACGTCGCCCTTTTTCGTGCTCATCTTTCTGTGGGCGTTCTCGACTGTGCCAAAGGAGGTGTACGACGCGGCTCGGCTGGATGGGGCCGGAGCGTATCGCATCTGGGCGGGTATCGGACTGCCTCAGGCAAAGGCGGCGATTGGCACCGTCGGGGTGCTCGCGTTCGTGCATTACTGGAACAGCTTTGTCGAGCCTCTGTTACTGATGCGGACATCCGACAAATTCACCGCGTCGCTCGGGCTGCGCACGCTCTACAGTCTGGATGGAACGAACTGGCCAATCATCATGGCCGGATCGCTCTTGACGATCGTGCCGGTGGTTACCGTCTTCGTGCTGGCCCAGCGGGCGTTTCTGCGCGATCTGAGGAATATGGATCGGCGAGTCGGTTGAATGCGAACAGCCCCAGATCCAGCAGATGCCGGATCGGAGGCTGTTGTTGCGTAATGGCTAGGTAGAGGCGCGGTCGAATGCGTCCTTGCTGTTCTCGGTAGCAGCCGAAGCAGCGGCGGCGACATCGAAATCTTCGATATAGAACGATCGGTCGAATTCAGCGTTGAACGCGTCCTCTACCTCGGTCCATGTCGACGTGCTCGGCAACCGGTGCATCACCGCGATGTTATCGAGATAGACCTGTGAATTTGCCGGTGGGAGCGCTTCGGCTGCTTCCGGAGAAGACACTGGCGAGCCATTCGCTACCGAAACCGGGATGCCCTTGAGGAAGACATCGGATTCGGACACCGAAATCATCGATGGAACGGTGCGGCCGGTCTCGGCTAGCAGGAGCTGTCCCTCGGTGCTACCGGCATATTCGATAAAGCTCCAAACCGCATCGGCATTCTTGGTGCTGGCCGCCATGCAGAAGGCATCGCTATGGAGCACGGTTGCGGCTTCGTCCTGGACCGGCAGCGAGGTGACATTCCAGGAGAAATCCTCGATCTCGCGCAGCGTGGGTACCGGCCGGCGGCTTTGAATGTACATGCCCGCGCCGCCTCGCATGAAGCGATCCTGATCGGCTTCTGCGGCAACTTCTTCTTCAGATGGAACGACGTTGTATCCGCTCGCACCGAGGCTGACAAACTTGTTGAGACCAACGATGGCTTCCGGAGTGTCGATGGTCAACGTGGTCGGATGTTCGGTATCGTCGACGATCTCTCCGCCGGCACCCCAAACGAAAGAAGCCATGCGGTACATCGATGGATCAACGACCACTCCGTATTGGTCTAGGGTGCCGTCGCCATCCGTGTCCAATGCCAACGCCTGCGCAGCCGCCACGAAGGTGTCCCAGCTCCAGCCATCTTCCGGTAGGGGGACACCAGCCGCTTCGAACAGATCTTCGTTGTAATAGACGACCAGGCTCGAGATGTTCTGCGGCAGGCAATAGAGCTCGTTGTCGTCGCCAAAGCGGAAGGCGTCGAGCGAGAGGGAGTAGTAATCGTCTTGTGAGATGGATTCGCTCGCGTCGAGATATGACTGAATTGGCGCCAGACCGCCGGCCCCGGCGTATTGGCCGAATTGGCGGTAGTTAGTCAAATAGACATCGGGTGCACCGCCGGCGGCGAAGTCGGATGTAATCTTGCGATAGTAATCACTCTGGCCGGGGGTGTAATCGATCGTGACATCGATCTCAGGATGCGCGGCTTCGAACGAATCGACTACTGCGGTATAGGCTGCCTCTTCTGCCGGATCGCCCCAAAAGGCAAAGCGGATCTCGGTGGAATCCTGGGCGCTTGCCTGCTGCATCGCGGTTGGCACCACGACCGTGGTGAGCAACAGGAGCGATGCAGCAAGAAGCTGGATGCGCTTGCGGATGACGCTCAAGTGAAATCCTCCTCGGGCACAATCGCGGCTGCGGCAAGGGCCGTCCGCTCGTAGTCAGCTCGTGAACATCTTTCAGTCTGCCTGAAGGCTGGCTGAAGCGCCATGTCATGCTATCGACGGAACGCGCACAATGGATCACACTTGACGAAACTACCGCCTGGCTGGCCATTTCAGAGTGCTGGCCCATCTCATGCCTGGTCGTGCCACCGATCCACCTGGAGCCATGTTCCATGAACCAACCGATGCAATCGAAGCTGCAACGACGCACGCTGTTGAAGGCGGCGCCAGCCGCTGGTCTGGCTACCCTGATGCGGCCAGAAGGCTCGCTCGGGGCGGACGCCGTGCGATTCGCGTTCTTTGCCGATCCTTCTGAGGCGCTGGCCTATGCGCAGCTCATCGATCGATTCGAAGCAATACAGAACGAGATCAAGATCGAGCCAGTGGTCATTTCCTCGTCGAACGTTGCTCCGCTCGGGCGGCTGCTTCCGGCCAGCAAATACCCGGAGTGGTTGCGCGGATCGTTTACTGGTCCCAATCCGCCCGATGTCTTCCTTTTTACCTATCGCGATGTCGGGGCATATGACACGCGAGGCGTACTCGAACCGCTCGACTCCTGGTTGGCGGGCAGTCGGTCGTTAAATGAAGCGGATTTCTATCCGGAGGCGCTTTCCCTCTTTCGCCCCATGGATAAGCCGCTGATGGCGATTCCGCAAAATCTGTCCAGCCTGGTCGTCTACTTCAATACGGATATGTTCGAAGCGGCCGGGATTTCCGAGCCAGTGGCAGGCTGGAGCTGGGACGAGTTCACAGCCGCCGCCAAGGAGCTGACCCAGGACACCAACGGCGACGGTTATCCTGAGATCCATGGCGTGACGTTCGATCCAACTATTCACCGGTATGCCGCGGCGATCTGGGGCGCTGGCGGCGAGCTGTTCGACGATGTCTACCAGCCCACCAGGCTGACGCTCGAGACGCCGGAAGCGAGGCGGGGAATCGAATTCATCACCTCGCTCGGGCCTACCGGCATTGGCGCTACGCCAACGCAGGATGAACGGATGTTGCTCGACGATACGCAACGATTCCGCAGCGGAAAAGCCGCCATGTTGATCCAAAGCAGGCGAGTGGTTGCCTTTTTACGAGATAACGCCCTGGTTCCCTGGGATGTCGCGCCGCTACCGGTAGGGTTGATTCCTGCCAATGTGTCGCATAGCGACGGGCTGGGAATCTGGAGCGGGTCGCCGCGCAAGGATGGCGCCTGGAAATTTCTCGAGTTTGCGATGGGCGAGGAAGGGCAAAAGATCCTCGCCGAATCTGGACGCACCGTCCCGTCGATGACGCGGGTGGCGGAATCGGATGCGTTCCTGAAAGGTGGGAGCGCGGCATCGTTGTTGGGATATGCGCAATCGCCGCGTAATGCCTCGATCTATCTCGACAACATCGGCTTTAGCCGGCCGTTGCCGTCGACCTCGACGTGGCCGAGCGCGGTATGGGAAATGGACCGCGCCTTCAAGAAGGCGTTTTACAACGATGGCAACGTCGAATCGGCGATAGCGACGGTCATCGAGAAGACGACATTCTCCGCTGAGACGTCGAACGATCTCTTTCAAATGGCGTCGCCGACTCGCATTCCGGGGACAGAGGACTAAGGCTGAAACTCGGAACTCGGAGTAAGCGGATCGCTACTCGAATTGTTCGAGGGCCATGCGAGCGAGCTCGCGGTCGGAAGCCAGGGATCCTTCTGGATAGTAGTCCCACACGAGGCAAAGAGCGCAGAACGCCACGATCCAGTGGCTCAGGCGGTTGGCATCGAGCACAGCGCATTGCGCTATCTGAGTCATTCGCCGGGAGAAGACCAAGGGATTGTTACCGATCGACCCGAGCGGATTGCGAAAGAGATTGACGAAGTCATACGTGCGCTCACCGAACTGACCCTTTGGGTCGATGGCGAGCCAACCGCTGCCGTTGTCGAGCACGTTGTGATGCTGAATGTCGCCATGCAGTGGGACAAATTCTCGTTGTGTCGCCAACAGATCGGTAGCAAAGCTGCGACCAGCTTGCACGAGCTCGTCACGCCATTCAGATTCGAGCAGCGGTGCAAACAGCTTGCCAAGCGGTTCCAGCGGCGGGAGTGGCTCCGATCTCGCACCATGGAGCTTAGCGGCGACCGAACAGAGGATGCCGGTCGCGTCCACGTCGTGACCGTCGAGCGACATTTGCACCAACGAGCGGGCCCCGCTCGGACGCTCCATGAGCAGGGCGCCTGCCTCGCATTCGAGAACGCGTACCGCACCGTTTCCTTGCCACCATGCGAGTATCCCGGCACCGCGAACCTCGTCCGGTTCCGGGGTGAGCTTGAGCATGACCGGCTCTCCATCCCGCATGGCAGGCATAAGCACACTACTATGCGTCGCGAAGGGAGCACCTGACGGTTCCAGACGCCACCTGGCTGAAATGGCATCGAGGGCGTCTTGATCGATGGGTTTCGCAACGATTTCGCTCACCGGGAGAAGAGCTCGACCCGCGGTTCGAAGTTGGCGTCGAGCTCCATGGGAAACATCGGCCGCCGGCAGATGGTGTGACCGAGGTAGGGGAGATTGGCGCTGGTCGAACCAGGCGCGTCAACGCCGATCAACTGGGCTGCCCAGTCGCGGAAACAATAGTGCGGACAGTGGGGCGATTTCTGCACCACGATGTCGAAATCTTTTGGATTCTGCCCGTGAGCGAGAAAAAGGGCGCGGTCGAAATGGCTTACCTGACGGCTCGTCACGACCACAACGTGATTACTTGTTTCCAGCACCGCGGTGAGGCCAGCCTCTGTCGGGCCGAACCCATGCGATTCGTAACGGAACTTCCCGTCGGAAAGGAGTTTGACCCGACCGGTCACGTGGACTGGTGGGAATCGCTCGGGATCCAGCGTGCCTCCAAGCGGGACCGTGATCGAATTTCCGACCCCGGCTGCGAACGCAGCCTGCACCGCGGGAGCATCCACGATTGGGAAGAGGCCTCGGCCAGAAAAGTTTCGTTTCAACACGGCGGCAAGAATGGCATTCGAATCGCCAGACGCGCCGGAGCTGGTGGCGTCGGCCGCATCGACGAGTACCGTGGTACCAGTCGCTCCGGTGGCCATGTCGAGTGCTTCGTCGATGGAATAGAGTTCGGCTTGCATGGCGGCGCGATCGTCCCAGAAGGTGCGTGCGAGTGACAGCGCTTCGTAACTGGCGAAATCTGGATCCCCGTCGGTGGTGACGATTGCCAGCGAGCAAAGTTCAGGAACATCGGTGAAGGGGTTGCTCCAGATCATCGCGGCCGAGAGCGCTTCCCCTGATGTTTCGAGCTGAACGCAACGCCCCACGGTTTTCTGGATCTTACCGGATGCGGTGATCATCTCGTCGCCGCGTACCAGTGCCGGAATGCGCACCACTGCCGTGACTGGCTTGGCACCTTCCCGCAGAATCTTCAGGAGCAACCGCGCCGCGCGCCGACCGGTCGCATCGAAATCTTCGTGGGGATAGGTGTGATAGACGGTAAAGGCGTTCGCGTTTTCCAGCATGCGATTGGTCAGGATGCCATGGAGATCGAGGGAGGCAACGATTGGCGTGCCTGGTCCGGCAATGCTGCGGATCTCTTGCAGCAAATATCCCTCTGGGTCGAACTCGTTGGTAGTCGCCATGGCGCCGTGCAGCGCAAAGTAGATGCCATCGATACCGTCGATGTTGGCGCGCACCAGGTCGAGAAGCTCGGCGGCCAGCTCGTTCCAGGCTTCTGCCGCCAGGATGCCGCCCGAGGTGATGAGCTGCGCGCTGTAGGTCCCGACGACGTCGACACTCGCATCCTCGAAGACGCCAAGCGCGCCGCCGACTTCGGTGCGACGACCGCGGTGTGATTCGAGGAACGCTTCGCCCCGGCCAATGATGAAATCGTTCAACCCCGTGTTGACTGGATTGAAGCTGGAAACTTCCTGGCGGCATTCGGCGATCAGAATTCTCACGAGAACCTCCCCGGCGTTGAGTGATAGATGCTATGCCGGAAGTAAATCAGCTTCCAATCCAATCCGCATCGTGCAGAAGTTCCTTCCGGACTCATCTTGGGTTCAAAGCGATTCGATTCGAAGAAAAACCGGGGTGGCATGTTGCGATCGGGGATGGGAGGAGGCGCGAACGATTCATCTGACCAACCGGACGAGCTTTTGGCAACCACGGTGTCACGCAAGCAAAACGCCGTCGCACTCTTGCGACGGCGTTTTGCTTGCGGATGAACCTTTAAGGTTTATCGGGGACCAAGCTCTTTCAGGGGGCGAACTTCGACAGTGCCGAGATGGGCCGAGGGACTTTTAGCGGCAATCCGGATGGCGTCATTCAGATCGTTGGCTTCGATCAGATAGTAGCCGGCGATCTGCTCCCGGGTTTCGATGAAGGGTCCATCGGTAATGGCCATCTGGCCGCCGCGAACCTTGACGACCGCCCCGCTGGAAGCTGGCTGCAGGCGAGAAGCGTCAACGAAATTCCCGTGATCGTGCAATTCCTCAAGATAGAGTTGCACCCGCTCCATGATGGTTCCAAACTCCGCGTCCGAGTAGGCGTCGAGCTTCTCCTGGTCCTGAAATGCAATACACAGGTATTTCACAACGGTGTCCTTCGCGGAACGGTGGAGCGTGTCGCCGGGTTGTCGTTCTGGTCACGCGGCTTTCGACAAGTAATGGAGCTCCCGACTTCGGAGACGTGCGCTCCGGAGTTCAGTGGATGCGGTCTTATTCGTGTGGCAATGGTGCTAATCAGGAAGACCACTCAATTCAACCATTGGTCGCACTTCGACCGTTCCCCAGCGGGCGCCTGGAATACGTGCCGCAATCGCAACGGCTTCGTCCAGGTTTTGGGTGTCGACGATGAAATACCCACCCAATTGCTCGCGGGTTTCAGCGAAGGGGCCGTCCGTGACCACCCGCTTGCCATCGCGCACCTGCACACTGGTGGCTCGGTCGACGAAATGCAGCGGGGAGGTGCTGACAAAAACTCCTTGCTCGGCTAACTCGTGCGCCAGCGCAGACGACTCGACAAAGCACGCTTCCCGCTCGTCGTTGTCCTGAATGCCTTCCTGTCCGTAGATCAGCAACATATATCGCATCGGTTTTTTCTTCCTCGAAATGTGAGCGGGCCGAGCCGGAGATCAACCCCCGGCCATAGCGCCAACGATCATATACGGCTCGCGTCCACTGGTGACGTCTTCTGGCAGAAGCGTGTCGAGCGGTTGATGGGACAGGTCCTGCTTGCAGGCAAAGAAACGTACCAACGGTCGGCGCTCCTGCGTTTGCTGATCGCGGATCGTGCCCCGAAGCGCGGGGTAGGCCACTTCGAGCGCGTCGAGCACGGATCGCTGGGTCACTGGAGCAGGAACTTCCAACTCCACTTCCTTTTCACTCCCCGCGAGCGTGCGCAGATGGCTGGGTAAGAGGACGCGGATCATGCCAGAGTCTGCACTTCGACAGAGAGTACGCGCGGCAGATCGTGCACGATGGTTTGCCAGGTATCGCCTGAATCCGGGGAAACATAGACCTGGCCACCGGTGGTGCCGAAGTAAATACCGCTCGATTCGCATGTGTCGACGGCCATGGCATCGCGCAGGATGTTCACATAGCAATTCTCTTGCGGCAATCCGTTGGTCAGGGCTTCCCATTCGTTGCCACCCGATTTGGAACGGTAGACGCGCAGTTTGCCCTCCGGCGGGTAGTGGAACTGATCGCTGAGGATGGGAACGACATATACGGTTTCTGGCTCGTGGGCATGAACCGCAATTGGGAAGCCGAAGTCGCTGGGAAGATTTCCACTGATCTCGTACCAGTTATCTCCCGCGTCGTCACTGCGCATGACGTCCCAATGCTTTTGCATGAAGAGCGTATCTGGCCGCGACGGGTGCATGGAGATGTTGTGCACGCAGTGGCCAACCTTGGTCACCGGGTCTGGCAGTTCCCAGGGGGAGACGAGTCCCTCATTGATAGGCTTCCAGGTCTGCCCGCCATCATCGGTGCGGAACGCACCTGCCGCTGAGATCGCAACGACCATACGGTTCTCATCGTTCGGATCGAGCACGATCGTGTGCAGACACATACCACCGGCGCCCGGCTGCCAGAGACTGCCCGAAATGTCGCGTAGACTGGGGAGTTCATTCCAGGATTGACCGCTGTCGGTCGACTTGAAAAGCGCCGCGTCTTCCACGCCAGCAAAAACAGTATCGCGATCGTTCAACGACGGTTCCAGGTGCCAAACCCGTGCGAACTTCCAGGGATGCTGGGTACCGTCAAACCACTGATGAGTGCCAGGATCGTTGGCGTATTCAAACTCGTTGCTGATGACCTCCCATGTCTTGCCGCCGTCATCTGAACGCTGCATGGTTTGACCGAACCAACCGCTGGATTGCGACGCGTAGATCCGATTCTGATCGACGGGAGAGCCCTTGAGGTGATACATCTCCCAGCCGGGAAACTGCGGCTCGGAAATGTTCCACTTTTGGCGCCCTTCGTCCGATTCGAAGATAAACGCGCCTTTGACGGTTCCTACGAGAACACGAACTCCTGACATTGCAACGCCTTTCCTGCTGGATTGAACGCGGAAGCCGCGTGTAATGACCTCCAGATCCTGCTGTGTTGTCGTCGTTGCGGGGATGAATTCGACAGCCGCTGCTAGACAGCCAATGTTGTGCGCAAACCGGCGATCTTTTCCTCGAGATAACGGCGGGCGGGTTGCTGTTGGGACAAATCGAGCGACTTCCGAAATGAGACGAGTGCACGCTCGTGCTCACCGCTTCGGCGCAGGAGTTCTCCATGGGTC
>JBBQPB010000031.1:0-12117 GCA_038331435.1 Thermomicrobiales bacterium
CCGGCCCAGATACGCAGAAGCGCCGGAGAGGCGAACCCCTCCGGCGCTTGAGTTCCGCGTTAGCGACTGACCGCGGCGAGTTCATCCGAGCGACTCGCCTTGGCCGGTTTGCCACCCGTCAACAGTGGCTTGCGATTCGTGTTGAACTTGGGCGGCATGACAGCGTCGAGGACGTCATCCATCGTCTTCACCGGAATGAAGGTCAAATTCTCCTTCAGTTCCGCCGGCACGTCGTCCAGATCGACTTCGTTGCGATACGGCAGTACGAAGCGGGTGAGACCTGCGCGGCTTGCCGCGAGGGACTTCTCCTTGATGCCACCAACCGGAAGCACCTGACCTCGCAGCGTGATTTCACCGGTCATCGCCACGTCGTCGAGCACCGGTGTACCCGTCAACAGCGAGATGATGGCGGTCGTCATCGCTACGCCAGCCGAAGGGCCGTCTTTAGGAACCGCGCCCGCCGGAACGTGGATGTGAATGTCCGAGTTCTGAAAGAACTCCGGATCGATCTTCAGATCGGATGCCCGTGACCGAACAAACGAAAGCGCGGCGTGCGCCGATTCCTTCATCACGTCGCCAAGCTGTCCGGTGACCTGCAGCGATCCTTTGCCCGGCATGCGGGTGGCTTCGAGGAACATGATGTCCCCGCCGACACTCGACACCCCGACACCGATCGCCACACCCGGCTGGCTGGTGCGCGCTGCCAGTTCTTCGTAGAAGAAGCGTGGCCGGCCAAGCGCGTCCCTGACCTGCTCGATCGTGACTTCCGCCGGCGCGTCCTTGCCTTCCGCAACCTTGGTCGCGATCTTGCGGCACACCGAGCCGATCTCTCGCTCCAGCGAGCGAACGCCCGCCTCGCGTGTGTAGTGCTGGATGATCTGCATCAGCGCTTCGTCAGTCCAGGCGATCTCTCGCCCGCCCAGCCCATTGGCCCGCAACTGCTTGGGGACCAGGTATTTGCGCCCAATGTTCAGCTTGTCCTCGTCGGTGTAGCCGGCAAGGTTGATGATCTCCATACGGTCGCGCAACGGGGCGGGAATCTGATCCAGCATGTTTGCAGTCGCGATGAACATCACCTTCGACAGGTCAAACGCCACATCGAGGTAGTGATCGCGGAAGTTGTTGTTTTGCTCCGGGTCGAGCACCTCCAGCAGCGCGGACGATGGATCGCCCCGCCAATCGGCGCCCAGCTTGTCGACCTCATCCAGGACGAAAACCGGATCGTTGGTGCCGGCGCGGCGAATAGCTTGCACGATGCGGCCCGGCATGGCGCCCACATAGGTGCGCCGATGCCCGCGAATTTCGGCCTCGTCACGGACACCACCGAGCGACATTCGCGTCAGCTCGCGGCCAAGCGCGCGGGCAACCGACTGCGCCAGGCTCGTTTTGCCAACGCCCGGAGGGCCCACGAAGCAAATGATCGGCTCGCGGTTGAGTGTGAGATGCGAGTCGTCGAACGGCTCCTCGTCACCCTCGTGCTCGGCGCGCAACACCGCCAGCTGATCCTGCTTGAGCTTTCGCACCGCGAGATATTCGAGGATGCGATCCTTGACCTTCTCCAGATCGTAGTGATCCTCATCCAGGATTTCGCGCGTCTTGACGATGTCGATCTCGCCCTCGGTGCTCTTGTTCCATGGGAGCGCAGTCAGCCAATCAAGGTAGGTTTTGATGACGCCATATTCGGCAGCGGCGGGGGGAAGCTTGCTCAACCGATCGAGCTCACGACGCGCTTCGCGCCCCGCTTCCTCGGGCATCCCAGCTTCTTCCACCTTCTGCCGTAGCTCGGTGATTTCTGCCTCGGTTTCGCTTTCCTCGCCCAGCTCGCGGCGAATCGCTTTCATCTGCTCGCGCAGGTAGTACTCGCGCTGCGACTTGCCAAGCTCTTCCTGGACTTCGGACTGCAACCGCTTTCCAAGCTCGAGCACATCGAGCTCTTTGGTGATGAACTGGTTGAGAAAGGTCAACTTGTCCTGCAGGGTATTGATTTCGAGCAGCTTCTGACGCTCTTCCGGCTCCATGCGGAGGTTGCTGGCCACCATGTAGGCGAGATGCTGGGGATCGTCGATATTGAGGGCGGCTGTCACCAGTTCATCCGGCAAGTGCGGCACCAGCTCGACCAGTCGCTGGAACAGCTCCAGCGTGTTGCGAGAAAGCGCCTGCACCTCAGCAGAATCGGTCTGGTCTTCTGGCATGCGACGGACCTTCGCCACCAAGTATGGCTCTTCGGTCACCCATTCGACCACTTCCATCCGCTCATTGCCTTGAATGGCCAGCCGCACGCTGCCATCCGGCACCCGCATCATTTGCAGAATGGTGCCAATGACACCGATCTGATGCACCTCGCCCGGGCCAGCACCTTCCTGCTCGGAGTCATGCTGAAGCACGACGCCAACCGAGCGATCGCCCGACATCACTTCGTCGATCAACCGAAGCGAGCGAGCCTGAGCGGCCGCCAGAGGAACGACAGTCTGGGGAAAAACGACCGTACCGCGCAGCGGCAGAATGGGAAGCACGAATTCCTGATCATCGACCGGTATTCCGGTCGAACCGACAGCTTCAAGCTCGATCGCATTCGCGGCCGCGACGTTCACGGCTCTTTCTTTCACGTTCTTTTCCTTCATTTTGTCCTTGGATTTTTCTTTTTTATGCTTGCCCATGCACTACTCCTGTTCGTCTGCCAGTGCGGACGAACCGGCACGCTTCGGAACAATGGTTCGCGAGCGGACACGCGGAAGCTCGATACGCAACAGGCCGTGGGTATATTCGGCATTGACCGCGTCCAGATCGACAGGAAACGGCAGGTAGATGTCGGCGGCGAACTCGCCGTAGGGAATTCCGATCTCACGGAAGCGACGTTTCATGCCGGCGTGTGGATCGGTACGCGAGCCTCGGATGGTGACCATGTCACTGTCAGCGACGATGGTGAGATCACTTTCATCGACCCCGGCGATTTCCGCCAGAATCACGAGCGAGCGCTCCGTCTCATAAACCTCGATGGGCGGGCGCCACGCGGCCCGTGTTGGCGACGGAAAACGAGGCCGTGCCGGCAAGAGCGCGCGAAAAACTTCTTCCATCTCCTGCTGGAGACGTTCAGGATTCCCGGCAACCGTCCGGCGTACCAGAACAACCATAAATCGCGACCTCCTCTTCGAATTTCATGGCCGCGTTGGGGGAGCGAGGCAAGGTCGAGACCCACGGAAGGGGGCGACCGGAACCGTTTGGCCGGTTCGCGCCATGACTCTAGACATTATACACAGAACATCGATCTCTTGCTACGATCTGTATCAACTATTTATTACCATTCGTAAGTGATTATAGCAGAATACGGCTCGTCCGCAGGAAAACACCTGGCCAAACTATCTGCACCTTCGACCCGATCGGGTACCCCGTCGCAGTGGCCAGCGGAAGCCCCCTGAAATGAATCCGTTAGATTGTCGCTAGGGTCCATTAACCAGCGCTGGACGGGTACTCGCCGTCGCCTGCTCCAAGAGCGCCCACGGTGAAAGAGCTGTCTGGATTCCAGAGCATCCAGCCACTGGCTCCGCCTGCGATGGCTGCGTCGATCTGCGCCTGGACTTCAGTAACCCCATAGGGCGGATCTCCCATCGTGAAATCCTGGATCCAGGGCCGGATCTTGAGCACCTGCCCGGGTACTTTTTCGGCCGCCGAATTCATGGTGATCTGCACCGTGTCGTACGGATTCGCGTTCGGCGAATCGTCCATTCCCAAGGGGCCAGCCGTGAAGTGCGACGGGTAAATCATCGGACAGATATAGTCGACGACTCTCGTGAAATCGGCGAACCGCTGACCAATCCCTTGGTCGTCCGGGAAGATAGCAATAATCGCGAAGACATCGGCTGCGGTCTTGACGCCATACGCCGTGAGCTGGGCGCGTGCCATGGTCAGGAAATCAACGATGGTCTGGACGCGCTCATCTTCCTTGTAGCTATGTTCGACCCCGAACTCCGCGTTGCTCAGGTCACCGTCAGAGGGGAATCGCACGTAGTCGAACTGGATTTCATCAAAGCCCATCTCAGCAGCTTCGATGCCGAGATCGATATTTGGCTGCCACAGCTCCTGATGGTACGGATTCACCCAGGCCGCCCCGTTGGAGCCTCGCCAGATATCTCCGGTCGTCGTCTGAATCGCCAGGTCGGGAAGGCTTTCTGCAACAACCGGATCGTTGAACACCACGATGCGCGCAATGGTGTAGAGACCGGCATCATTGAATCGCTGGACGAGCGACGCAGGATCGAAAGCTGGAGAGACCGCGTTGGCATCGATAAAGAACTGAACGCCCGTATCGTAGTAGACGGTCCCTTCCTTCATGACGACGACGACGGCATTCACGTCGGTGGTTTGCGCCAACTCGATGATGCTTTGAATGGTCGCCTCGTCGGTCAACTTCGCGCCGGTCAGATAGGCCGCATTGATATTCTCGCGTTCCATCCTGACCGACATCGCGCTGGCGCCGGGCACGGTCTGATCCTTGTAACCTGAGGCCCAAACCTCGACGTCACTTCCCGTCGGGACATTGGCCAGGGTAAAGGCGCCATCCTCCGCGGTACGGACGAAGTTGCTCCCGGACAAAATCGTGGCATCCCAGATTGGCTCGCCATTAGCGTCGGTGATCACTCCAGCGATGGTGTCACCACCCGTCGCGGCCGAGGTTCCCGCCCCTGTCACGGTCGGGGCAAATGTCGCTGCCATCGTGGGCGACGGTTCTGACGGAGCAGTTAGTACTGTTGCCGTCGTGGGTTCTGCCGCAACCGTTGGGGCCGCAACTGGCTGGCCATCCGTTGAAGAAGGAGCCGCCGGGTTCAGCGAAATTTGTTGAAGTTGATCGATATTGGTACCGGCGGTGCCGTAAACCGGTTGATATCCTGGCGCTGAAATTTCGACATCGACCGACTGATCGGCAAACGCCAGCGAAACCGTTCCGTTTGCATCCGTCGGCGCGCTACCGCCGGGATAGCTCACCTGAGCGCCAGCCAGTGGTTGGCCATTCTCGGCGCTCGTCACCTCGAAGGTAATGACCCGGCTCGCCGTCGCGGCGCTGTTTTCGTCGCCACGAATGCCAAACCACCAGGTGAACGCCCAAGCCACCAGGGCAATGGCAAAAATCGAACTCAACCACCAACTGACGCTTTCCCAACGGCGGCGGCGCTTCGAAAGTCGATAGGAGCCGGAGGGATTCCGTGCGGTGCGATCGTACAAAGCTGTTCGGTCCAGTAGAGACGAATCTCCCGCCTGCTGCCGGAGAAGACACCACATTCTACAACCGCGCAAAGAATGTACGCCGAAGGTGGACCTCCTCGATCACCACGTTTCGCGCATGAAGGCCCGCAACGAATTGACACGTTCACGTCAATCCTTTGATAATCAGTAGAGCAGCGGCACGGATTCGGGCCGCCGAGCGAAGATGGTCAGGAACGGCAACAGGGTGCTCCAACGAACTGACGCCTTCGCGGCCATGCGCGGCGACTTGCAACGGGTATCCGATCGGGTCGTCGATTCGGCACGGGTCCCCTACCCTCAGATCTCCGCGATTCTCGAAGAGATCGTCCGCTCGGGCGGCAAGCGTCTACGGCCGAAGCTCGTGCTGTTGGCGGGACGCGCGTGGAATTACGAGGAGATGTTCGAGACCCTGGTCTCGGCAGCAGCGGGTGTAGAGCTCTTGCACACGGCTTCGCTCGTCCATGACGACGCCGTCGATCATTCCGCGTTCCGGCGCGGAAAACCTACGCTCAATTCGCGGGTCGATACCGCGGCGGTCATTCTGGTTGGCGACTTTCTTTTTGCCCAATCCGCCATCCTCGCGGCGTCGACAAACAATCCTCGGGTGGTTGCGGTTTTCTCCAACGCGCTGGGCGATATCTGCGACGGTCAGCTTATGGAGATGATGGACGCCCGCAAACCTGAGCAAACCGAGCGGCAATATCTTGCCCGCATTTATGGAAAGACCGCGTCGCTCTTCGGATGCGCTGCAGAGACGGGCGCCATCATTGCGGGAGCACCAGAACATGCCATCTCGGCACTGCGCGGCTACGGTGACGATCTGGGTCTCGCCTTTCAAATCATGGACGACGTGCTCGACCTTACCGGGGGCTCAGCCCAACTGGGCAAACCCGCGGGTCACGATCTGCTGCAGTCCACCATTACCCTCCCAGTGATCTACTACCTGCAAATGGTCGAAACTGGAAGTCCAGAGTGGCACGAGATTCAGTCGATCGTCGACCGCTCGAATCAAGACGACGTCTTTGTGGCCGGCGTGCTCGAGAAGATCCGTACCTCTGGCGCCGTCGAACGTTCTTTCGATCGCGCGAGCGCCTATGTCACACAGGCAAAAGATCGCCTCGATGTCGTTCCCGATGGCGAAACTCGCGAGCTGCTCTACGAGCTCGTCGATCAGGCTATCCGCCGCTCTTCGTAGAATTTATGCTGGGACCAATCCCTCGCCGCACAGCAATGCGCCCCTTCCGTCCTCGTTCCTATACCGAAGCCGGGACTTTCCAGTCATCCCAAAGGAAGGAGGTGGACCGCCGTGGCTGCCGTCGCATTCGTTGCGCAGGGGTCTCCGTGCCCTGCCGTAGCCGGTGCCAGACTGCCCGCAACCAAAACCACCTTACGAGTCTGCCTGGAGGATTTGCGATCCCCAGCCTTGTCTACCGGAATACTCCCGCTAAAGCGCTACCAGGCTCGTCTCGTACATGCGCGAAAACAACCGGTTCCACGACGCTTCAGTGGGATCGATCGTGCGCAAGTCGGCTTCCAACTCGGACGGCATCTCGGGCGTCAGCAGAATGGTTGCCTTCCGTGCCGAATACCGCTGCTCGACCGTGCGATCCAGATACGCCGCTTCATGCGCCTGGCGTGGTTTGAGATCGGTAACCACCAACAGCTCAGACGATTGGCAACGGAGCCAGACGTGCTCGGTGACTTCGCGAGCAAACTCGAACTCGCGGCGCAGGCGGTCGTTGCCTTCATCGCGCTTGACCCGCGGTTCGAGTTCCGGCAAGCCGACCTCATTCACATAGGCGCTCAGGGCGAAATCCCGCCACGGCATCAAACAGGCGTCGACATCGCCGACTTCGTCCAGACGGTGCTCGATGAATGTCGAAATGCGCTTGCCTCGCTTCGCGTCGGCATTGAAGATGAACCACCCTTGCCCCTCACGCAGACGCTGCTCGAACGCATCGAAATACAGGCTCAACCGTTGCAGCAGATCGCGATCCTGAATCGGCGCCTTTTCGACGAGCTCAGTTGCTTCGGTCATGGCTTGCCTCCTTTTCTCTGCTTCGACTGCGAGCTGGCGATCTACGAAGGGCGCGTTCCGATTCCGAGTCGTTGGTAAAAGCGGTCCATGAACGTCACCGCATCGACGGATTTGGACACACGCACGCGTTCCCCAGGCACGATGCGGGTTTGTCCGCGGTGCACGTCATCCAGCGGCACCTGGATACCATGGCGTTCCCACTCGACGAACGACGGATCGAGCGCGGCCGCGACCGCCATCGCGTCGTGGATATATGCCGTTCCGTTCTCTGGACTCTCAATTCGTGAGCGATACAACGCCTGAATGATCGACGCCGGCGCCGAATCGAAGCGAGTGATCAGCTCCCAAACCTCCGGTGAAACTGGCGCCTGATGCGTGACATCGAGCCCGACCACAAAGAGCTCCAGGAAATCTGCGGCAAAAATTTGCTGCGCAGCTTCGGGATCGACATAGATATTGAACTCGGCGTGGCGGTAAGGTTTGACGTTGCCTGACGTCCAGAAGGCCCCACCCATGATCACGACGCGCTTGAGAAGTTTCGGCAGATCGGGTTCCACGTTGAGTGCAATCGCGAGATTGGTGAGCGGTCCGAGACAAATCAGCGTAACCTCTCCCGGACGCTTGTGCGCATGCGCCACCATCGAGGCTGGCCCGCGAAATTCGCCGGCCGATCGCTCACTACGCGCTAGCGTTGCGCCACCAACGCCATTGTTGCCATGCGCATACGCCGCGGTAACGAGTTCCCGCACCAGCGGCCTCGAAGCGCCGCGGTACACCGGCACCTCAGTCGCCCCAAGGAGATCGAGCACATCGAGCGTATTTCGTGTCGCTTGCTCGATTGTCGTATTGCCAGCAACTGTCGAAACCGACAAGAGATCAGCATCCGGGGAGTGCACCGCGAGCGAAATGGCAGCGGCATCGTCAATTCCAGTGTCGACATCGAGAATGATGGGTATGCGCTCAGTCATCGCGAAAGATTTTCCTGTCTGGCGCGTTTAGCTTCCGCGCTTATCCACCCGGCGACCGGCGGAGTTTCGGTGATTTGCGATTCGGTGACCACATCGATAAACCACGGACGTCCGTCGGCCAGTGCATGTGCCAACGCAGGCTTGAAGGCGGTTGGGTCGGTGATCTGCGTAGACTGAAAACCGAATCCCCGCGCGATTCCAGCGTAGTCGACCGGATTGAAATCGACCGAGAAATAGTTATCGTCGTGGTACAGGTGCTGCAGCTCTTTGATCCATCCGAAGCTGCCATTATTGCTATGCACGAAGACGATCGGCAGATTGAGCCGCGTGATCGTTTCCAGCTCTCCGCACGACATGCCGAAGCTACCATCAGTGGTGAATCCAACCACCGGCGCATCAGGACGCGCCTTGGCGGCACCCACTACAGCAGGGATCGCATAGCCGAGTCCGCCATGTGCCCGTGGAATGATCGTGGTACGTCCCGGTTGATTGAGTCGGTACTGCGCTCCAAGGTACGGCGTCGGCGTACCCGGATCGGCCACGATCAAGGCATCGTCTGGCAGGAGTTCCCGCATCGCGGCAACGATCACCTGTGGTTTGATCGGGAAATCCGCGTGAAGCGACTGCTGGCGAACATCTTCCCAGTACCGGTCAGCGACCGCGACCAGCCCATCGATCCGCTCTCGATTGCGCGCCCCAACTTTTCCTGGATCGTCGATAGCTGACAGCAAGTCGATCAAGGTCAAACCGGCGTCACCCGCAATCGGAACCGCCAGCCTGTAATTATTGCCGATCTCGAAGGGCTCGACGTCGATCTGGATAACCGCGGGCGGCGCGGTGATCTTCGGCACCGACCAGTGATGCGTGGTGGTGGAATCGGTTCGGCTTCCGATGTAAATCACGAGATCGGCGTCGGCAACGACATCGTTGGTGTACGAGCGAGCGCCGTTGCCGCCCACGATACCGATCGAAACGCGGCTGGTCTCCGCGATGCTCCCCTTGCCGTTGATCGATGTCGCGACCGGGACATTGAGCGTTTCGGCAAACGTGGTCAGGGCATCCCACGCCTGCCCGGTCACCACGCCACCACCCGCTACGATGACGGGCCGCGACGCATGTTCAATCGTACGCGCCGCCCGCTCGACCATCTGGGGATCGGGACGCGTGCGCAGGACGGGAACCCGCGAAAGCTCAGGTGTCCCATAGACCGAACGCTCATCGGTGTCGCCTTCGAGACTATCGGTGGGGAGGGAGAGATGCACCGCGCCGGGGCGTCCCACGGTGGCCATGCGAATCGCCCGCCGCGTCATCTCTGCCACCGTCGCGGAAGAATTTATCCGGGTGTTCCATTTCGTGACCGGCCGGAAAAGCGATTCCTGATCGAGTTCGGTCAACACGCCACGTTGATGTTGCGATACTGGCGTATCTGAGGTCATACATAACATCGGAATTGCCGAACCTTGCGCCTCAGCTACACCCGGAAGAATATAGGTCGCGCCACCGCCGCTCGGTCCTTCACAGACGCCGATTCTTCCCGAAGCACGTGCATAGGCATCTGCCATGAATGATGCCGAGCGCTCATCCCGGGTCATGATGTGCTCGATCCGGTCGCGCCGCTCGTTGAAGGCATCGTAGAGCGCCATGCCGGTATCTCCTGGCAGGCCAAAGACGTGCTGGATATCACTTTCGACGAGGACGTCGACGAGGGCCCTTGCGCCTTGCATCGGGGTGGATCACCTGGCCTTCCGTGTGGATAAATATCTTCTGATGACTATAGCAAGCCGGCGTTGGTTACGATACCGGCCACGACTCGAGCACAGAATGAACCCCGAGGCATTCATCCGCCGCTCATGACGCGCGGCGGAACCCAACATAGAGGTCATTCACGTTCGTCCCCGACGGACCGGTGATGACGAGCCCACCAACCTTCTCGAAAAAGGTGGCGCTGTCATTCTCTGCCAGCGCAGCTTTCGGGTCGATGCTAAGTTCTCTGGCTTTCACGATCGTTTCACGGCTCGCAATAGCACCCGCACTCCTGCTTGAGCCGTCCTGTCCATCGGTGGCCAGACTGGCTATAACCCATTCATCGTTTTCGAGTCGATCCAGTTCGAGTGCGGCAGCAAGAGCGAACTCCGTATTGCGCCCCCCCGAGCCAGCACCGCGCACGGTGACGATGTTTTCACCGCCTCCCCAAACGACATCCGTTTCTTCTGGCCTTCCAAGGAGTTCCTGAATCCATTCGCGTGCCATCTCCGCAGCTTCGCCTTCGAAATGAAACTCCACCGCCGTTGAGGAAAAGCCAGCCGATTGCGACACCTCCTCCGCCAGGAGTATGGCGAGATCGAGATCACCCACGATCTCGATCATGTCGTCGGGATGGTCCCACTCGTTGCCTTCTGCCGCGGCGTTTTTCAACACTGCGCGTATTGCGGGGGAAACAGATTCTCGCAGTCCATAGAGATCGAGAACGGAGAGCGCCGCAGCGCCCGAGGTTGTCGGCTCCACGGTTGGCCCACTGGCGATAATTGCGGAGTCATTTCCGAGCACATCAGAGAGGATCAATGTCACGAATGTGCCTGCTGGAGAACGCTGCCGGAACGATCCGCCCTTGACCTGACTGAGCGGAATGCGAACGGTATTGAGATGCTGTATCGGCGCGCCCGCGTTCAGCAAAAGCTGGGTGAGCTCGGCGAAGTCAGCCAGGGTCAACGAATCGTATGGCGCTTCGAACAGCGCCGATCCCCCTCCAGAGCTTCGCGCACCGACCCTGTCGTCGGATTCGAGCGCTTCGACCACCGAGATGAGCTGCTGGGTTGCATCGATCCCCCGTTGATCGGGAATCGGGTGACCGGCCCGGAAGATCGTCCACCGACCGTCGAGTTCATCAGCATCGGGGCCGTCGACGGTCAGCACATATCCCCGTTCGAAGCGATCGCCGAGGAGGTCTTGCGCACCGGCGGCCATGGCGATTGCCGCCTTCCCAATTGCGATGACGACAACCTGGCCGTCGCCGGGAATCGTGACGGGGCGCGATGCTTCGTCCGAGGCGTCTAACCCACTGAAACATTTATCGAAGGAGGCTGCAAGGCGGGTAAGCCGGCGTGGATCCAGCATTGCAAGGATTTCTTGAAACCACTGCTCGATGCGCGCTTCCGGCGTCATTAAATTCCCTTTCGGCGAATCTCACCAAGCGTTCGTTCCAGCGGTTCAGGAAGTGGCGACTCGAACTGCGCGCGCTGCCCATTCGACAATCGCAGGCCCAATCGCCATGCGTGCAGAAATTGCCGGTCGAGTCCGAGGGTTGGCCAGCTTCGATTCGCGTACAGCGGATCAGCAACGACGGCATGCCCGATGAATGCGAGGTGCACCCGAATTTGATGGGTACGTCCGGTTTCGATCTCGATATCGAGATAGCTCGTCGAGTCAAAGCGTTCTTCGACCGAAAAGTGCGTGACCGAGGGCTTACCGGATACGAGCACTGTCATGCGCTGGCGATCGGTTGGATCCCGGGCGATTGGCGCGTCGATCGTCGCTTCGTTTTCTTGCACGATGCCATGCACGAGCGCCTTGTAGCCCTTTTGGACTGAGCCGTCGGCCCACTGTTCCAACAACAGCTTCTGACCGGCCGGAGTGCGCGCGATAACGATGAGACCTGAGGTGTCCTTGTCGAGACGGTGGACGATCCCTGGACGGTTGGTGCCATTGATGGCGACCTCGGGATAACGATGCAGTAACCCATTAACCAGCGTGCCGTCGGGGTGACCGGCCGCGGGGTGAACGACCATGCCTGCGAGTTTGTCGATGACGGCGATGTCCGTGTCCTCATACACAATGACCAGCGGCAGCTCCTGCGGCTGAATGTCATGCGGTGTC
>JBBQPB010000032.1:0-12053 GCA_038331435.1 Thermomicrobiales bacterium
TTGGCCGCTCGGTGTGCAGCTCGACCCAGACGAAAACCGGCAGAATGACGATGGCGATCAGGAACGCCAGCAGGATGTAACGATCGGTCCAACCACGCTCGCCGGCCTGAATCAACGCCCAGGTGAGTGAGGCAATACCGGTGGTAATCAGAATGGTGCCAGGAATATCGGTGGCCACCGTCCCGGACTCATCGCGAGATTCCCGCACGACCGTCTGAGTCACCAGCAGGGCAGCAATGCCGATGGGCACGTTGATCAGGAAGATCCACCCCCAACTGAAATACTCCACGATAGCACCGCCGACGACCGGTCCGAGCGCAATGCTTGAAACGGAGACCGCGCTCCAGATACCAATGGCGCGGCCGCGCTCTTCGGGCGGGAAGGCGTTCGAGATCAGCGAGAGTGAGAGTGGCATGATTAGCGCAGCGCCAAGACCCTGCAGCGCGCGCATGACGATCAGCATATTCATGCTATTGGAGAAGGCTGCGATGGCGGAGACGGTGGTGAAGAGCACCAGACCGATCATGAACCAGCGCTTGCGGCCGAACTTGTCACCGAGGCCGCCGGCGGTAATCTGCAGTGATGCGAAGACGAGCGTGTAAGCGGAGATCACCCATTGCAACTGGGTGGTGCGGGCATCGAGATCGCGCGAGATGGTCGGGAGCGCGATGTTGACGACCAGGTTGTCGAGCATCGCCATAAAGAGGGCGAAGCAGGCAGCGAAGAGTGTGAACCACTTTGCATTGTCATCATTAACGCGATTCGAAAGTCCAAGACTTGCCATATAGAGAAAAGATACCTTTCACGTTCCTGAACGAGCGGGTCCCTGGCTATCCCGCCGGGAGGCGTATGACATAGGACGAGGTTTGGGCACGACTGTTAGATGGTCAACAGGGACCTCGTAGCGCGGAGCTGTCCGCGACGACGCTGCCTGGGGAGCTGCGTTGCTCCATCGATTCGAGAATCTGGTCAAGCGTCACACTGCTCAGATGCTGTTCGAGCGCACGCTTGGCGTCTTCCATGGTTCCTGCGAGCGCCTGCGGGAGGAACGGCGCGAACCGGCAACATGCATCGGGCGGACGAGCGGGCACCTCGAAAAGAAGCTCAGGCTCCACGGCCTGATAGATGTCGTACAGTGAAATTGCGTGCGGATCGCGCGCCAGCTGCCACCCGCCCATGGGACCCGATTGTGATTCCACAAGTCCGGCCTCGCGCAGCGCGCCCATGACTCGCCGCACGTGTACCGGGTGAACGCCCACCATCGCAGCGATAGCGCTTGAGGTCACCGGTTTGCCCTTGCGCATTTCCTGCGCAATGAGAGCGAGCGCCATGGCATGCACGCCCACCGCGAATCGACTGTTCCCTTGCAAATCCCCTCCCTACGAATTTCCGTAACCATCTTAGTTACGAATTCATGAAAGTCAATACCGTCCCAGCCTCAATTTGGCTTCCTGCGTCCTAATCGTTTGGGGAGGTGACGTTTCGACAGGGAGAGTTGCGGACAATGTTCGAGGTTGGTGGAGGACTTTTCGCTAGAGCCTGTTATGCATTTTGGGGTGCGGTAGCATGGCGAGATGGACACCACCCCCGCACCCCCTATGCCTCGGATGTAGCCGATGAGGAATGGGCCTTTCTGGCCCCCTATCTCACCTTGATGCGTGAGGATGCCCCGCAACGGACCCATCCGCTGCGGGAACGCTTCAACGGCTTGCGTTTCATCGCCCGCACCGGTTTGCAATGGCGCTTCATGCCCCATGACCTGCCCCCGTGGCCGGCGGTCTAGCAACAAACCCGTCGCTGGTTGGCCGCCGGCGTCTTCGAGGCGATCATCGCCGACCTGCGGATGCTGATCCGACTCGGTGGCGGACGAACGGCCATGCCCAGCGCGGTCATTTTCGACAGCCGGACACTGCAAAGTACTCCCGAAAGCGGAGCGCGGGCCGGATGGGATGGCGCCAAGCGCAAAAAGGGCGCCAAAGTCCATCTCGCCGTCGACACCCTGGGACAACTGCTGGCCGTGCAGGTGACTCCGGCCAATGCGCAGGACCGCGATCAGGTGGCCGCCGATCAGGGGATCGACCTGGCAGTCGTCAAGTTGCCACACGCCAAACGGGGGTTCGTCCTGTTGCCCAGACGATGGGTGATCGAGTGGGATTTCGGCTGGATGAGCCGTTTTCGACGGCTGGCCCGCGATCAGGAACGGCTGGCCGACGTCTTGACGGGATTTCACCTACTTGACTTCACCATGCTCATGTGGAAGCAAGTCCTGCCGGTGCTTGGAGTGTTGTGAAGTGCATAACAGCCTCTAATCGCTTGAGGAGGCTGGGAATAGACAGGGATGCGACGCGGACGCTGTCGGCGGATGACAGGCACGGCAAGACCGAGCGATTTGGCTCGGTCTTGCCGGAGTTATCTGCTGTGGATTTACCGCGAACCCTACCCTGCGTTAGGGATGCAGAAACAAAGGTTCCATGCCGTTGAAAACGCGATCCATCCTGATGGGCCATTGGAAAAGTAGGGGCTGCCCTGGTGAACGACGTCTACGTCGACGGGATACCAGAGGTACCCGTCCGCCTCGACAGGGTCACCCTTGATCTGTACCCATGTGTCGTAGGGGAGGGATTGGACAGCAGAGAATCCAAACCCTGCGCCGGATCGGAGGGTGGTGATTCGGTCAGAAGACAGGATCGATTCGACTTGCAGTAGATACCACTTGGGAGATTCGCCCTCAAGCGGAGTGGACGTATTGGTTAGAGTCGGGATGCGCGTTTCTACCGTTGGTTCGGGAGTTGGCGTTCGAATGACGGTTGCGGTGGCCGTTGTTGTGGGAATCGGCGAGGTCGTCACCCGGAGATAGTTCCCTGAAATCCAGCCACGCTTGCCGCTAATATGCTGGACCGGGTACCAGCGTGTCGACCCGACCATCACTGGCGCTCCAGTTACGGTCACTGACATCTCCATATCGATGGTCGTTACGATCGAGCATGTGGTTCCCGCGCAGGAGCGGATGTTGACGCGGGCGGTGGTTTTCGTCATCGTGCCGGGCGGAATGACGCCGCTAGCCGGGGTCGCGGTACGCGAGGGCACCGGCGTGAGGGTGGGCACAGTCGCGGTCGCCAGCTTGAGATAGCTTCCCGCGATGTAGCCGGCCGGCTGACCGGGGATACTGATTGGATACCAGGTGTAATTGCCGCTCTCGATTCCGGCTCCAGTGATCAGCCCTGCGATTCCCTTGCCGATGACCGCCCGCACCGTACCACGGGTAGAGGCGGAAGCGCGGAGGTTGACCCGGGCGGTAGTAGCTACGGTCGAGCCGATAGCGAATCCGCCTGCGGCGGGCGTATTGGTTGTCGGTTGAGCCGTGCTTGTTGGAGGCGTCGTACCATTGTTTGCACGCAAATAGTTTCCAGCCATGAAACCGACGCCGTACCCGGGAAAGGTGACTGGATACCAGGTGTAGCCTCCGGCCACGACCGGTGCTCCGGTGACGGTGCCGGTCGTGCTCGTCGGGATGACTGCTACCCGAGAAAAGGAGGTGCCCGCTCCGCTGCGCAGCGAGACACTAGTGCTGGTACGAATGCTCGAACCGACCGGGAACGCGCCTGGAATCGACGTGTTCGAAGCAATGACCGTGGGGGTGGTCGTATTCGTGGCCGTGGCCGTGGCCGTGGCCGTGTGCGTGGAGGTGGCCGAGGGCGTGGAAGTGGCGGTGTTTGTTGGACTCGGTGACGGAATCAACGTTTCTGTTGGTGATGTCGTGGGCGGAAAGAGAAGTTCGCAGCCGGTGCCTCGTGAGCCCACCGGCAGGGTCGTATCGAGCACCATCTGAATCTCGTGCGCGATCGAAGAGCCGCCGGCGACAAAACCCCAGATGTCGATCTCGTCCATCGCATCACTCTGGGTCCAACAGCCAGCCCAGTTGGAACTGGTGCGGTAAGTGTTTCCCGGGGTTAGACTGAATCCATGGATGACACCGTCGAGCGTTCCGTCATCCGCATCACAGAGGTAAGGAAGGTCTTCCATCGGCCCTGGATTGCCGCCGTTGAAGGTGGCGCAGGCACCGCTTATACCGCCACCGGTGTTGTATAGAACCTCGCTGAACACAATCGGCTGTCCATTGGGGTCGACTAACGTAATCGTGGCCGGAATACCACCCTGCGCACTAATGACCGCGCTGTCTTCGCTTCCGCTCGCGATTTCCGTTTCAACTATGGCCGCGTCATCGTCGCCGACGGTCGCATCGGGTCCGGCTAACGGGGTGTGATCGATATAAGGGACCCCCTCACCTGGAGGCGTCTCGGTGGCTATTGTGTCGCAGGCGTTGCCGAGACCATCGAAGTCGGAATCGAGCTGGTCGGGATTGGCGATTTCGAGGCAGTTGTCGATGGTGTCATCGACGCCATCCAGGTCGAGATCCGGCGCCGTTTCGATCGGTGCATTTTCATCGGATGGAGGAGCCTCGACTGGCGGCGTTTCTTCACCTCCTGGCGGATCGCTCACCGGAATCTGCTCCGCGGCCGGATCGTCCTGCGCTAGCGCGCCCGGCATGACGGCGAATTCAGTCAGCAAGCCAAGACACAAGACCGCTACGCAACAGAGCGCCGCCAGATGTCGAATCGTTTTCATCGATCTCCTCCGATCATATCCACGACATCAACCACGCCGCACAGTAGTGCGCGTTCGAGGGGCCTCGGACGGCTTGTCGTGGGTTCTTCGCTTCTATCGTTGCTCAGTGCTGAACTGGATGCTGTGGTGTGCGGCACAGCTTTCCTGTGTTCTGGGTGACAGGGAGGATCAGAATGCGAGTGAGACTACGATGGCGATGAGGAGGATCGCGAGCATCACGCCATTGAGGTGAATAAACGAACGCATGAAGGCGACCTTGGTCGAGATAGCGGCGCGGAAACAGGTGCGCCGCCATGGTCTACTGTGCCAAACGCGCATGAAGAAACGGTGACGGAACGATTGAATTCTTTGGTCTTATCCTGCGGGCAGGCAGGTTCCCTCAGGAGTGGCCCCAACATCGTCGCAGGTAGGAGCGCAATGGTTGAGATGAACGAACATTCGGATTCCGAAGGAGTGCCTGCCGACGTACTGGCACGGTTCGCGATGATCGAGCAGCGTATCGAACGCCCGTTGTCCGAGGCGCAGGCCGAGCAGGTGCGCAATCGCATCGCGCGCTCGATCGCGTTGGGAGTGACGCTGCGGAGCTATCCACTGACCAACGCTGACGAGCCAGAGATCGCGCTCGATCCGTTTGTGGGAGGCGACCGATGAGCGACGAGCTGGCGTCTGCGACGATTGGCGAGCTTGGGGTAGCGATTCGGAGCGGCGCAGTGTCGCCGATCGAGCTGGCCTCCTACTATGTGGAACGGCTTGATAGCATTGGGCGCGGATTGAATGCGGTAGCGACGTTGACGCCCGAGCGGGCGATGGCGGCCGCACGCAAGGCCGAAGACGAATTGGCGGCGGGGGTCGACCGGGGTCCGCTGCATGGGATCCCCTATGGCGCGAAGGACTTGCTGGCGACGGTGGACTATCCCACGAGCTGGGGTGCGGCGCCGTTTCGGGAGCAGCGGTTTGGACGCGATGCCGAGGTCATTCGCCTGCTCGGCGAAGCAGGCGCGGTGCTCTGCGCCAAGTTGTCCATGGTCGAGATCGCGGGTGGTTTCGGGTATGAGCAGCCGGACGCGGCCTTCAACGGCCCAGGCAAGTGCGCCTGGGGACCGGATTCCTGGGCGGGCGGATCGTCCAGCGGTTCGGGATCGGCAGTGGCGGCGGGATGCGTTCCGTTCGCCATCGGCACCGAGACCTGGGGCTCGATTCTTTGCCCGTCGTCCTTCAATGGGCTTACGGGGTTGCGCCCGAGCTATGGCACGGTCAGCCGAGATGGCGCGATGGCACTTTCGTGGACCATGGACAAGATTGGCCCCATGGGCCACACCGCCGCCGATTGCGAGCTGGTGCTGAACGCGATCGCCGAGCGGGACGAGTGGACCCAAATCGCGCGACCGCGTCCGCCGTTCAAGGTGGCGGTGCTGGCGGGTTCGGCGCGGGAGGCGCAATCGGAAGTGGCCACGAATTTTGCTGCTGCGCTGGATGTGCTGTCAGATTTTGCGCACCTGGACGAGGTGGCGCTGCCCGCCGAGCTTCCCTGGGATGCGGCGGCCAGCGTGATCGTGATGGCGGAAGCAGCCTCGGCCTTCGAGGAGTTCATCGTTTCCGGGGAGAGCCAGGGGCTGACCGCGCCTGAGGATCGGGCCGGTTTGCATCACGCGCTGGCGCTACCAGCAACCGACTATCTGCGCGCGTTGCGCATCCGCCGAAAAGCTATGCGCGTGCTGGACGAGCTGCTCACCGGATACGACGCGATCGTGGCCCCGACCATGCCCTATGTGGCGATCCCGCTGGCCGACCGGTTCGATACCTGGTTTGGCAAAGAGCGCGGTCCGTCGTTGGGGGCGGCCGGGAATCTCTGCGGAGTGCCGTCGATCACGGTCATGAACGGCCTGGGCGCCCGCGGACTGCCAACCGGACTGGAGTTCATGAGCCGAGCCGGGCAGGAAGGGACATTGCTGGAATTGGCGGGAATGTATCAATCGGCGACCGATTGGCACTCACGTCACCCGGCGCTGTAGTGGCTGCAATCCTCGGGCGGATGGTTCCTAGATCGGGGGAATGGCCGTCAGGAACGATCCCGCCATCCAGCCGGAGCCAACACCATTGAGGATGACGGGGTACCAGTCGATTCCGCCGCTTCGTCGCGGCGTGCCGGTGATATTTATCCGGGTTCCTTTCGGGATTGTAGCGACCTTGCGGTAACCGGTTCCGGGTCCCGTGCGCATGTTCACATTGCCGGTGGTGTAGCGAACCGTCGTGCCGACCACGGTAGCGGTTGGCGTGCGCGTGCGGGATGGGGTTGCGGTGGCCGTAATGCGTTGAAGATATGACCCCGCCACGTATCCTGCGGATCCACTGACGCTGACGAGATAAAACGTGGTGCCGCCGCTTTTCACGCCCGGCCCGGTAACGACCCCCTCGGTTTTGCCAGGGATGACACGTATGACGGTCGCGGAGGTGCTTGGCGCCGATCGGAGATTGACGTTTGCGGTGGTGCGAACGGCGTCGCCGGGGATGAACCCGCCTGGTGGACGAGTCGCGGTGCGGGTGGGTGCCGATCCACCCGGAGTTTGGGTGCTGGTCGGAGGGGCCGGCGTGCGGGTTGGAGTGACGGTTGGGTTGGACGCGAGGTAGTTTCCTGCGATCCAGCCGGAACCCAATGAGGACGTCACAGGCACCCAGATCAGACCGCCAGAGGTGACCGATGGCCCAGTTACTGCGACCGTCGTTCCGCTGGAAATGACTCCGAGGCTCGGCGAGCTCGTGCTTGCTGCGGTGCGAAGATTGACCCGAGTTGTCGTGCGTAACTGGGTGCCTGTCAGATAGCTGCCAGGCGCCAGGGTTGCGGTAGGCGTCCTGGTATGGGTCATGGTCGGAGTGGAGGTTCCACTCGGGGTGGGAGACGGTGTTGCGCTCGCGGTCGGAGAGCTGGTTGCGGTGCCACTCGGTGTGAACGTCGGGCTTGGCGTTGCGGTGTGCGATCCGGTGGCGCTCGCTGTGGTGGTTGCGGTTGGGGAAGCTGACCCGGTTCCCGTCGATGTGGGAGTCATGGAGGGGGTGAATGATGCCGACGGCGTGGGTGTGGACGTCGCGGTTGCGCTGGCCGTGCGGGTGGGGGATGGCGTCACCGTGGAGGAAGCCGTGGACGTTGGCAATGGTGTGCGCGTTGAGGAGCTTGTGGGGGTGACAGTGGCTGGAGCGCGTTCGACCAGTGCGAATTCGCCAAACGAGGAGATGTAGCCGCACCGCGTTCCTTGCTCGGCGAGCAAGCTGTCCAAGGTCTGATTCGGCAATATCGTCCAATTCGACCCATTGCGTTGGAGGAGCTCAAGGCGGTGCGGATCGGCGTAGGGGCTGGTTTCGAAGTTGACACACAGGCGCTTGTTCCCTAATTGAGCCACAGTGCTATCAACCGAGAAAAACCACGCATTGTTCGTAAGGTAGGCAGCGGGAAGTGCGGGCAACTCAGAACCCGGGAGCACCTGCCCAGTGGTTGTGCCGGAAGAAGGGATTTGGGCGAAGGTGACATAGACATTCGGCAGGGCGAACTGGATCGGACTTGGCGCGCTGGTGGATGTTTCGGTGACAGTCGGAGTGGAAGTGGAAGTCTCGGTTTCGGTGGGAGACGCCGTTGCCGTTGCTGTAGATGTCGGGGTTTCGGTCGCAGCCGCCGATGCAGTTGCGGATGGTAAATGGGTGGGCGTTTCCGGCGGGGTGGAGGACGCGGATTGAGACGGCGATGCAGTCGCCGTTGACGTAGATGTGGCGGATGGGAAGGCAGTTTCTGTTTCGGTTGCGCTGGTGGTCGGGGAGAAGGTGTGGGTGGCAGTCGTGGTTGATGATGGGCTGGCGGTGTGGGTGGCAGTGGGCGTTTCGGTTGAGGTTGCGGACGAGGTCGATGTTTCGGTCAAGGTGGGCAATGGGGTTGGCGATTCGGTTGATGTTGAGGATGGCAGGTTGGTTGCGGAAGGGGATGCGGTTGCCGTTTCGGTCGGTGGGATGTCGGTTGGCGTCATCGATGGTGGGGTCGCGCCTGGTTCCGCCACGGCAAAGACGCCAAAATCTGGCGTGTAGCCGCAGATGGCGGTGCTGTCGCGGACGTACGTGATGAGCGTCCAGGAATCTCCGTCCAAGCGGAGGAGCTCCACCGAGGACGGAATGACGAAAGGATTTTCGTCGAAGATGATGCAGAGATAGAAGTTGCCGGCGTGCTGCGCGCTCGTTTCGATCGTGACAACTTTGGCGGTGTCGGTGCGATAGCCGGACGCAGCGAAGATGCCACCGCCGGAAATGCCGTCGATGACGTCAGTTTGACCCCCTACAGTGATCTGATAGACCGTGAAATACACATCTGCCCGCGCATGGATTGGATTGCCGGAGTAGAACCCGGCTGGAGTGTTGCCTCCGGGCACGGGCGGTGTTGCGGTCTCGGTGGCTGGGTCGGGCTCTGTTTGCGCGGCAGGTTCCGGAGGTTGGGGAGTTTCGGTTGGGCCTGGATCGACCGCGATGGGCGATCCGTCCTGGGCGTACGTGGTGAGGTGCGGGGAGATTGGCGCCGCAACGAGAATCAACGCGAACGCGAGTAGCACGAGACGGAGGCGACAGGCCACGGGAAGTCCTCGCTTCGAGTCTAGCGACAAGAGCCAATTGTTTGACTCAAGTCGTTCGTGATTCCTGGAACATGAGCGCAGGCCGACCCGCGATTGGGTCGAACGCCGTTTTCATTGTGATGGGAGCATCCTATCAAACTTTCCCAGCATTTGTGAAGGTCTGGCGACGAAGTTCGGTCGTTGGGTCCGGACGCTCGGCAGTGAGTGGATGAACCGAAACCGATCAGTCGTCGATAGCGACATTCATCTCGCTGAGCTGAACTTTTTGCTGCCCCCGCGCGTCGAAGTTGCCGGCCGACAGCCAGTGTTCGAAGTTCGGGCGCAGGCGGGGCCATTCGCTATCGAGAATCGAATACCAGGCGGTATCGCGGTTGTGGCCCTTCACGATCAGATGTTGATAGAAGGTTCCCTCATAGCGGAACCCAAGGCGGTTGGCGGCTTTGCGCGACGGGTTGTTGAGCGCGTTGCATTTCCATTCGAGCCGCCGGTAGGCGAGCTCGGTCATGGCGTAGTCCATGAGCAGGTAGAGCGCTTCGGTCGCCGCAGGGGTTTTTTGCAGCGGCGAACCGAACATAATGTGTCCGATCTCGATCGAACCAGGTCCGGGATGGATATTCAGATAACTGGCCATGCCAGTGGTGCGGCCGGTTTTTCGATCCCGGATGGCATAGAAGAGCGGATCGTCCGACGCCGCGCAGTCGCTGATCCATTGGCTGAACGAGGAGAAATCGGCAAACGGTCCGGATGGGAGATAGTCCCAGATGCGGGTCTGGTCGGGCTGTCCGTGAGACGCCGCGAACAGATCGCTGGCGTGACGTGTGAGATCGAGCGGCTCGAGCGTGCAATAGTCACCGTGTAGCACCTTACGTTCCGGACGCATTCCTTTGGTCGCCGGCACCGCCTGGCCAGAGGGGGGACGGTTTCGCATCTGGTCTCGATCGCGCGCCGCTGTCATCGCTCTCTCCGCTCCATCCAGGTATCGGTCTTCGTATTGGGATGATACTGCTCGCACCTTTCGAGCGCGCCCGGGTCCCGTTTCGGGGCGATGACTCGACGAGCAGTCGGCGAAAAACGGCGAGCGGAGCCGGGCTAGTCCCGACTCCGCTCGCTTCGACATATGCGGTGCGGACCGTTCAACGGTACGCGCAGTTCTCAATTATTGGGCGCCGAGTTGACCATTACCCCGGCGTTGGTCGTGATGACCTCAGTCAGATGCTTGTCATTGGAACGAGCCGCGGCTGAGAAAAGTTCCCCAGATACCGCTCGTTGCAGTGAAGGACCCTCGTTCTTCCTCCAAATTGCCACAGCCGGAGGTACTGTCCCTGAACCGATGGACACGCGAGGCGTGTCGTATCCGGTTGGCGGGACGCCAGATCGCGACCGGACGCCGCGATCTGGCGTGGTGTTGCCCGGCTCATTAGCGAGCCAGCTCGAGCTCCAAGCTGGGATCGTATGCTCGCTCTGGGCGAGGCTCCGGCTGAATCTTGCCGCCGGCCGCGATCAGCGCCAGACCGATCGAGCGGCGCATGCTGCCAATGAGACCGAAGGACGGCCGCTGGGCCGCGTTCCTCGCCTGCTTGAGGCGCATATGACGCTCGACGTCGCGCTGCATTTCTTCCGCGTTGACGCGCATCATCCATGGGTGTTGCGGATGCATTTGAGTTTCACTCCTAGAGCTGTCCGGGCCTATGGCCCGGTGTCGGTTTCATCAGTTGGTTTGCTTGCCTGGCTCGGACCCCGCATGGGGGAGCCAGTCGGCGAATTTCGGAAAGCGCGATGCGCCATTTTCATTTGCCCCAGAGCCGGGGCGACCTGTTTGCAATTCATGAAAATCCCTCCTGAACATGCCAGACGGTTGCATCGAAGCCGGCGCCGGCTCGACGTGCACACGCTTCGCGGGCCAGGCGAAGCAAATTGGATTACAGCGTTGGGGTACAAAAAACCCCGGGTCGTTTCACAAACCCGAGGAGCGTCTTGACGTGTCCGCTGGACGCGCTAGTGCGCGCGAGCGGCAGTCATACCCGGGTGAGCGAGATTCAGTTGGACTGCGGTACCGCAATAGGAAACATGAAGATTGTTCATTCGGTTCATCTTCTGCATCGAAACCATTGGGTTGTCCTCCTTCCTTCTCGCGAGCGCCTGTGGTTGGCGCTATCCCCCACTCGGGTATTTATTTCAGAAGTTACCCAGCACTCAATTGCCGGGCACCCCTACATCATTTCATGGAATCCGTCAGATGTCAACAGGTTTCCTGCAATGAATTTCTGCCAGGGTCCGGACCCCAATGTACCGATAGAATGCCGGAGAATGCTCGTTGCTCGATTTCGTCAGATGGGAGCCCTACAAATTATGAACGCCGCGCAGCAATTCTCGCATCAGGTGCTGGCACGATTGGAGGATATGATCGATGGTCAGTCCGAGAGCATCGAAGCGAGCGCGGTGGCTGTTGCGGACGCTATTGGGAGCGGACACCGCGTCTGGATTGCGGAAACGACCCACTGTCTCCACGACGAGGGAACTTTCCGCGCTGGCGGGTTGATGGCCGTTCACCGGCTGACCGATGCCGGGGCCATCGAAGCCGGCGATGTAGTGCTCATCGGAACCAATGCCGGCACCACGGCGCTGACGGTCGATCTCGCGCTGATCAGCCGGGAGCGTGGGGCCGCGTCGATTGCGCTGACGCAGCTCGCATATGAGATGGACCCGCGGCTCGTTCCAGAGCACGCGAGCGGAAAACGCCTTTCCGAAGTGGCCGATATCGTTGTCGACCTGGGCGGCCAGTACGGTGATACCGAGCTGGTATTCAATTCAGGGAACCGGAGC
>JBBQPB010000033.1:0-11702 GCA_038331435.1 Thermomicrobiales bacterium
TGCTCAGAAACCCAACGGTGATCTGTGGGAACACGACGCTCCGGCGGAGAATAGCAGGGATAGCTTGGTGGAGAAACGCTCCGGAAGAGGTACTTGCCGGATCAAGGGAAGCGTGCAGCTACAACGAGACGAGACCCGCCATGAAGGCGCCGAACGCGAAAATGAGCATGAGAATGGCGAACATGGTAAATGAGCCGCGGGATTGCATGGCGCGTGGCGTTTTGGTGATAAATCGCTGGCGGAGCAGCGAGAGTGCAAAAACTAGCGCACCGCCGCTGAGTCCAAACCAGAGGACCGTTTGCGCGTCCATTTATCGTGCTCGAGGATCAAACGTCTTCATACGGCAATGGTACCAACCTAGATGGCCCGCAGCGTGCGGCACAATACAGCCGATGTTTGGAGCCATGGCGTGAGCAACGATCAACATTGGGAATCGGGGGATCGACGGCGTGGGGTTCCCCCACCGCCTGGCCGTCCCACGCCGTTGCCTACCAGCCCGCCGGGACCGCGCTACTCGCTCGGCGATCTGGAACGCGAAACAAAATCCACCGGACGCACCATTCGCTACTACATCTCTGAAGGTTTACTGCCCCCGGCGTATGGCCGCGGACCAACTGCGACGTACGATCTCGGCCATCTTCTCCGGCTGCGGCTGATCGCCTCGCTCAAAGACAATCGGCTCGGCTTGCAGGAAATTCGCGAGCGGCTCAATAGCCTGACCGACGACGATATCGCTGCCATTTTGAATGTCCAGACCGAACCGGTGCAAGAGTTCTGGCGGCGGATCGAGCTGCATCCGGACATCGAGTTGCATGTACGGCAGCGCTCGCGTAACGATCCGGAGATGGACGATGCCGTGGAGCTAATCGTTGGATTGAGTCGCCCGGTGATCGAGCGACTGGAGGAACGGCGCGGGTGACGATCGGAAAGAGCCTGAAAGAACTCTGGATCCCGGACAATCCAGACGGGAGCGGGTGGGCAAGCATCGACTGGACCAGCGTTGCGCGAGGCCGCAAGTATTTCTACCGGCATGCCGAGCCGGACGCAGACGCTCGCCGGCTGCGCCCCTCTTGGTATCGGGTGGTGACCCGGATCGATACGCCTCTGGTGCATGCCCCGCATGAGAACAGCTACTACGTCACCGCTGATGAGCTCTCCGACTTCCTGGCGGAAGTGATTCTGGCCGGGGGAAATGAAGTCCTGTGGCGGATCGAACCGACCGAGGAACCGCCGGTCGAGTCGGGCAGCACCGTCCGGGGTTGATACGCGGCGGTCTGGGCGCATTGCATCCGAAAACCCAGGCTTGAAACCATGGAAGGTGTCAGCGACCGCGGTAGGAGGCCTGCTCGAGCTTGCGGATGATTTTTTTCGCGGACGGAACGCCGCACGCGAGCGTTTCGGCTTTCGTGGCCTCCAATGGATACGGCACTGTCCGTAATGCTGCCGACCAGCTGCGGGTCGATTCGTCCCAGGTGGCAATTCCCCACTTGCTGCTGAGATCGTGGTTCTTGGAATTGCCAACCGCGGAAACATCCATCAGCAGGTACCGCCCGATCTGGCGGATGTAGCAAATGTGAATGTGCCCGAAAGCGATCATGGCTGCTTCCGTCTCACCGATCAAGCGCAACAGCTCAACATCGGGCAGGATCGGGTCGAGCGCGTCGTACAGGTTTTGGGGATTGGCATGCACGATGAGCAGGTCGTCCCGCGGTCCACGAGCATTGGGCGGCGAAACACGAAGCTCGAATGGCAACGAGTCGAGCCAGGAGATGCCGTCGCTCCCGAGGAGCGGACCAGCATAGCGAAGCTCTGAATCCTCGCTGCCGCTTCGCCAACCGTGCACGAGCTCGACATCGGTGTTGCCCTTTACCACCGCCAGGTCGCGTTCGCGCGCTATGCGCACGACCTCGTCTGGCCGGGGCCCAATAACGCACAGATCGCCGGCAACTGCGATCAGATCGAATGGCCCGTTTCGTTCGATATCGTCGAGCACCGCCCGAAAGGCGAGATCGAATCCGTGTATGTCGGACATGATGGCGATGCGCATAGGGTTTCGTGGGGCCAGTGCGTGGCTACCGGAAGTTGGGGCAGTCTGCCCCGCCGATTGAACATTGTACTGACGACGCGAGTTCCAGGGAGTGTGTTTTGTCCGCCCGGGGTGTTCGGACGGGTTGCCGATGTTCGCAGTGCGCTATTCCAAACGAAAGCGGCTAAGCGACGCAAGGTCACTCAGCCGCTTTCGGGCAAATCCCTGGTTGGCGATTACGCCGGTGGCGGGAACACCCGGTTCCACTCGTGCAAGGCGACTGACTCCACGATGCCGCCCGTGAGGTTGTATGGATCCTGAGCGAACTGGGCCTCAGCGGCTTCCTTGCTCTGCGACTCATAAATGATGAGCGCGCCGGAATCGTCGGTGAACGGTCCGGATTCGAGCAGCTTGCCGGAATCGTAGAGTGACTTCAAATATTCACGGTGGACAGGACGCGTCGCCAGTCTTCGCTCCGTGTCATCTGTGAATCGAATGTACAGCGCATAAATCGCCATTTCGAGCTCCCTCCCTGGGAAGAACAACGCCAGATTGTGGATAGGTAGTGTATCTTGCAGCGAAGCCCGCCCGCCCCTGTTCTGAAACGATCGCTGTCAACGATTGACGACGCATGCCTGAATCCAAACCGACCGTCCGCAGCACCGCCGGCGACGCCCCTGCCGAAGAGCGGATTGTTCCCCTGCGCCGGCAATACCTCGACATCAAGCAACGCTACCCGGATGTCATCCTCTTTTTCCGACTCGGCGATTTCTACGAGACCTTTGAAAACGATGCCGTAATTACGGCTGGCGTGCTCGACATCGTGCTCACCAGTCGAGAGATGGGCAAAGGGCACCGGGTTCCGCTGGCTGGGATTCCGTATCACGCCGCCGAGGGATACATCGGGAAGCTGATCGCCGCTGGTCACAAAGTGGCCGTATGCGAGCAGATTGGGAATCCGGCGAAATCGAAGGGTCTGGTCGAGCGCGATGTGACGCGAGTGGTGACCCCCGGAACCGTCACCGAGGCATCGATGCTCGATGCCAATCGCAACAACTTCATTGGCGCAATCGTCGTCGAAGGTACCCGGGTCGGAATCGCCGCGGCTGACATCACCACGGGTGAATTTTTGACCACCGAGCTGAGCGCGGATTCTGACGACGCCGCGCTACTCGCTACCGGTCGCGAGCTGACGCGGATAGGCGCGGTCGAGCTGGTGCTCTCTGATCGGTTCGACGACGGGGCGATTGCCCATCAGGTGTGGTTGCCCGATGGGCTGACCATGAGCCCTACCGACGATTGGCACTGGCGCGTCGACCGGGCGGAAGAAACCCTGCTTCGGCATTTCAAGGTGGGATCCCTGGACGGTTTCGGACTCTCTGGCATGCCGCTGGCGACGCGCGCGGCGGGTGGACTGCTGAAGTATCTGGGCGATACGCAACGCTCGCAATTGGCCCAGATTCAAACGCTCTCCACCTACCACGTGGACGGATTCATGCCGCTCGACGATCAAACGCGGCGCAATCTCGAGCTGACTGAGAGTGGACGGGGCGAACGGAAACATAGTCTGCTAGCGGTCCTCGACCAAACGCGCACCCCCATGGGCGGCCGCTTGCTTCGCCGTTGGCTGAGTCAACCGCTGCTCGACCGGGGTGCCATCGAAGCGAGGCTCGACGGCGTCCAGTTCTTTGTCGCCGATGGGTTGGCGCGGGGCGAGTTACGACAGGCGTTGCGCTCGATCGGCGACATCGAACGTTTGGTCAACCGGGCGATCATCGGGACGATCGGCCCGCGCGATCTGGCCACGTTGCGGGCATCGTTGCTGATGATGCCTGATCTGCGCTCGATCGTTGGACAGGTGCCCGGTATCGAAACGCTGTCGGATGTTTCCGATGTTGCCGCCATGCTGGATCGGTCGATCACCGATGAACCGCCGGCGGTGCTGGGACGGGGGGAATCGATCCGGCCCGGTTTCTCTCCTGAGCTGGATGGGCATCGCGTGCGGGCCCGGGAAGCGCGCGAATGGATCGCGAGCCTGGAACGGACGGAGCGGGAACGGACTGGCATTCGCACGTTGAAAACGGGATACAACAGGGTCTTTGGGTATTACCTGGAAATCACCGCCGCCGCACTGGCGACCGCCGAACGCGACCGCGCGGCGGCTGGGCAGAGCGCTTCAGCGTTGCCAGACGATTACATTCCGAAGCAGACATTAGCCAATGCGACCCGCTATTTCACGCCGCAGTTGAAAGAATTCGAAACGATCGTGCTCACGGCAGAAGAAACGCTGGCGAGCATCGAAGCCGATGCGTACCGGCGCGTTATCGCCGAAGTCGCCGGCGCCTCGGGCCGAATGCTGGAAGCGGCCCGGATTGTCGCGCAGCTCGATGTGCTGAGCACGTTCGCCGATGTGGCAATCGAGCAGCAGTACGTCCGTCCGGTGTTGAACGAAGGAACCCGCATCGAGATAGAGCGCGGGCGGCATCCGACCATCGAAGCCTTGCTCGGACCAGGCGACTTCGTCCCGAACGACGCGCTGCTGGACGCCGAGGCGGACCAGATCATTATTCTCACCGGTCCGAATATGGCCGGCAAGAGCTCATGGTTGCGGCAGGTGGCGCTGATCGTGCTGATGGCGCAGATTGGGTCGTATGTACCGGCCGACCGGGCGACGATTGGGCTGGTGGACCGGATTTTCACGCGGATCGGGGCGCAAGACGACATCGCGTCCGGTCAAAGCACCTTCATGATCGAGATGCTGGAAACCGCCAACATCCTCAATCATGCAACGCCTCGCAGCCTGGTGGTGCTGGATGAGATCGGGCGCGGGACGAGCACGTATGACGGCTTGGCGATTGCGCGGGCAGTGGTGGAATTCATCCATAACGCGCCGCGGCTGGGGTGTAAAACACTCTTTGCGACGCACTATCACGAACTGACTGAGCTAGCCGAGATTCTGCCGCGGGTGCGCACGTATCGGATGGATGTATTAGAGGAAGGCGACCGGGTGGTGTTCTTGCGGCAAGTGGTGCCGGGGAGCGCGGACCGGTCGTACGGGATCCATGTCGCCGAATTGGCGGGCATTCCCAAAGCGATCGTGCGACGTGCGACCGAGGTGCTGCTGGAGCTGGAGTCGGGCGCGACCGGCTTTTCCGAGCGCGATCATCGCCGTTCAGCAGTCCGTCGCGCTGCGCCAGATCCTTCCACTACGGTTCAGCTCACCATGTTCGGATCCGAGAATCCGGCGCTGAAAGAACTGCAGGATATCGACGTCGAATCCCTCACCCCGATCGAGGCATTGACGCGATTGTTCGAACTGCAGCGGATAGCGAAGAGTTCTTAAGCGCCTGCAAGCTCGTTGTCACGCGACACTTCACAATTCTGGTAGGAGGGTTACAGCTCGGCTTACCGATATCTCAGTTGCCGCGCTATACTGCCCCGAGCGGCCAAATTTCCACGAGCTTTGGAGCAAAGATGCTCTTTTACAATCTGCTAAACTCCAAAGAATTTCGTGCCCAACTTAATGGGCTGCCTGCCAAAGATAGAGACTTGGTTCAGGACAAGATTCGAATCCTTGGAACAGACCCACGACCTGATGGCAAGACAAAGATTAAGCTTCAGGAGCTTGGCAAACACCATTACCGTCTTCGGGCAGGGAACTATCGCGTTCTCTATTCGATTGTCGAAGATACCGTCTCCATACTTGCCGTTCGCCCTCGTAAAGAAGCATATCGTAACGATATGCCGAACATTCCTAATCTGCCATCTGCGGCCACTTCTTGGACCGAACCCATTGACGATTGGGATGCGGATGACTCGACCGAAATTGATGCTTCGGCTCGATACGCCGCGGCTCCGTTTCTTTCGGTCAACTGGTACCAGCGCTCAACAGAGCTGAAGGAATTCGAGACAACCCCGCTTCCTCGAGCGCTTTCGATTGAACTTCTCAACCAATTGCGAATCTCTGAAGAGCATCACAGGACTTTATCTCTGTGCACCACGGTCGAAGATCTCATCGACGCGATCATTCCGGAATCTGTGCGTGAAACAGTGTTCGACGCGCTGGTAGAACCAGATATGGGTCGATTGCTTTCGGCGCCACTTTATCGGCTCGGAACCATCGATGAACTCGTCCCTGATCCTGAGGATGACTTCATTGAACTGCTCCTACACCTCGATCCCGAGCAGATGAAATATGTCCACTGGGCAATCTCTGGTAGCGGTCCTGCGCTCTTGAAAGGGGGCCCGGGGACAGGCAAGAGCATTGTCGGAGTCCACCGGGCTGTTGCGCTGGTCGAGAAACTCCGACAAGCGGGCAACTTTTCTCCAAGGGTGCTCTATACAACCTACACAAAGTCGCTAGCAGAATCCTCTCGTCAGATGGTGGTTCGACTAGCGGGAGCCGACGCCCAGTATATCGAAGTCCGCCACGTCGATTCACTGCACACAGAAATTCTGATTTCGAACGACGCTCGTTTACGAATCATTGATGACGACGAACGGCGAGCCTACCTGAAGAAGTCCCTCGACCGCCTGGGACTCGATGCCGAAGGCCGAAACCAGCGAACTAGTATCGCGCGTCTCTCATGGGATTACATTTCTGACGAAATCGACCGGGTAATCGTGGGTCGGGACATCCAGAACCGAGAAGACTACCTTAAGGAGTCTCGAACAGGCCGCCGGGTTCGATTGACAGCAGATCAACGTGTAACGATTTGGCGGTTGCATGAAATTCGTTCCGAGTTGCTTTGGCGGAAGCGGGTGCGCACCTGGGGCCAGTCCCGGTCGATAGCACACGCTCTGGTGCAATCTGGCAACGGTGTCGAACCATTTGACGCGGTGATCATCGATGAGGCTCAAGATCTGGATCCGAACGCCTTGAGAATGGTGTTAGGGCTATGCCGCACTGTGGACCGGGTATTCGTCACAGCTGATCCAAACCAATCGATCTATGGAAGTGGGTTCAGTTGGAGAGCCGTTCACGAAGATTTGAAGTTCCGAGGCCGTACATCGGTTTTACATCGCAATTATCGTTCGACCCAGGAGATTGTGGTTGGAGCCGCCTCCTATCTCAAAGGCAGCGAGCTGGACGAAGACGAGACCGAAAACCTCGACTACGTTCATCACGGCCCCAAGCCGCGTGTTCGGTACATTGGAGCCGAAACTGATTTGCTTCCCACCATGTTCGAGTTCATTGAAGAGGCACGGCGCAGGAACAGGATTGGACTTGGAGGAATCGGGATTCTCGTGCCCCACCGCGATTTCGGACAACAAGTAGCTCGTCTCCTACAGGGCGAGGGATACGCTGCCGAGTTCGTCCGTGGAGATCAGATCGATCTGCAGTCTCCAATCATTAAGGTTCTCACCCTCCATTCCGCCAAAGGGTTGGAATTCCCAGTTGTGATCATCGCTGGGCTCGAGCGGAGAATTCGCAAGGCTCGCGAGCTTGCAATCGCTGACTCGGAAGAACGGCTAGAGGCCGAACAGCTCAATCGGCGCCTCCTCTTCGTTGCGATGACGCGAGCCATGCGTGAGCTTATGGTTATCGTTCCCGAAAACATCGAGGATTCGATGCTCGACGGGATTGGGTCGCCGAATTGGACCGTCGATCGCTGGCGCCACCCAGATCTCCAGTATCAGTAGTTTTTGATCAGTAGCTTGAGGGCAAGATCGATTCGAATTTCGTCTTCAGGTCCTGGTGGTCTTGATGGAGCTGCTTGTAACGCGCTTTGAGCTCTTTGAGCTGGAGCTCGGTGGCATCCTCGGCGTCGATCAGATCGTCGTCCGCCTGTTCGATGGCGCGGATGATTTCGTCGAGTTTCAACTGCGTGGCCGTGCCGTCGCGATTCTGAGTGTTCTGGATCAGGAAGACCATGAGGAACGTGACAATCGTGGTGCCGGTGTTGATTGCCAACTGCCAGGTCGTGGAGAAATTGAAGAATGGGCCGGAAACCGCCCAAACCACGATGATGCCAAACGCCACCACAAAGGTGATGTAGCTTCCGGTGAGTTTGGCCACACGGTTGGAAAAACGTGCGAAAAATTGCGCCATTGGCTGCCCTCGGCTTGAACGCTCAGGTGGCTTCACCTGTCGCGATCAATCGTCAACGCGATGATATGCTGAGATTCGCTAAGTAGTCAGACTTCGTGCACTCATGCCACCCGCTGACCAAGGTCGGCCTCACACCAGGAGCGAACCATGGCCCCCTCCCATTCTCCCGCGGAAACCTATGAAGCCTTCATGGTGCCGTACCGATTCCGTCCCTGGGCTGTCGAGCTTTTGAACCGCGTCGAGCTCAAGCCCGGAACGCGCCTGCTCGATATCGCCTGTGGAACCGGTATCGTGGCCCGAGTCGCAGCGGAGCGATCGGAAGGTACTGCGTCGGTCGTTGGAATCGACATGAATCCGGCGATGATTGAGGTGGCTGGGAGAACGGCGTCCGAGGAACATCTCGAAATCGCCTGGCAGGTGGGCAATGCCGAATCGCTGCCATTCCCCGATCGGTCGTTCGATCTGGTAACGATCCAGCAGGGGTTACAGTTTTTTCCGGACAAATTCGCGGCACTGAGCGAGTGTCTGCGAGTGCTCTCCCCAGGGGGCGTCCTCGCGGTGGGAATCTGGTCGTCGCTGGAAAAGCAGGGACTTCAATTGCCGTATGCGGAGGCGATAGAGCGCGTCACCGGATCGGCCTCCATGCACGCTTCCTACGGCACGGTGACAGATGTAACGCTACGCGAACTACTCGCTAGCGCTGGGTTCGGCGACATCTCGATCGAAGAAGTCACTATCGAGCTCGGCTTCGACGATCCTTCCACGTTCGTCGGACTCATGGTCGAAAGCACCTCCGCCGGCGTGCCTACCATGCACGGCCGCTCCGACGAAGAGCGGAAGGCATTGGCCGAAGCGGTCGCGCGCGAGATGGCCGGTGCAGTGGCCCTGTCGACCGTCGACGGACGACTCGTATCGGTGTCGACGGCGTTCATTGCCCTTGGCACGCGCCCATCCACCTAATATCGATGCCCCGAAAACCGCGTCGATCAGCTACGATGCCCGCACACGGCAGTCAGCAACGAAACATGTGAGGGTGCTCCTTGGATCCAGCTCGATTCGATCGATTGACCGTTGCCTTCGCCGGGCGCTTCGACCGGCGCCGCCTGATCGCTACTGGCGTGCTGAGCGGTCTGCTCGGCCAAACGCTGCTTACGGGTACCCACCGTTCCGCGCTGGCTATGCAGGAGGATTGCGTTCTCGGGTGCACAGAGTCCATCTGCGGAGCGGTTCCACCAGGCTGCACGATTTTTCCGGCAGACAATATCTGGAACACCCCCATCGATACGCTGCCGGTAGCGGAACACTCCGACGCGTTCATTGCCAGCATCGGCCCGGACACTGGCTTGCATGCTGACTTTGGCGCGGGATTGTACGAGGGACAACCACTCGGTATTCCGTTCGCGCGCGTTCCGGAGACACAAGCAAGCGTGAACGTTTCCTTCGCGGTACCGGAGGAAAGCGACCCAGGACCGTATCCTGTCCCGCCCGACGCTCCCATCGAAGGAGGCTCGTGCGGAACAGGAGACCGTCATGTGATCGTCATTCAGGAAGAAACTTGCCAGCTCTTCGAGATGTACGATGCCACCCAGCAGTCAGATGGAAACTGGCAAGCATTTTCGGGGGCGCGTTTCGACCTCACATCGAATGCGCTTCGGCCAGATTCCTGGACATCCGCCGACGCAGCCGGACTTCCCATTCTTCCCGGGCTGATTCGATATGAAGAAGTCGAAGCCGGTGTGATTCCCTATGCGCTCCGCTTCACCGCGGCACGCACCCAGGCTGATTATGTTTGGCCCGCCCGCCACGCCGCGAGCGACATCACCGACACCGCCGTTCCGCCGCTGGGCCAGCGATTCCGGCTCAAGTCCGATGTCGACATCGGCGCCTTCTCCCCCACCAATCAGATCATCCTGCAAGCACTCAAAACCTACGGCATGTTTCTGGCCGATAACGGCAGCGACTGGTTCATCTCTGGCGCCCCGGACGATCGCTGGGATAACGATGACCTGCACCATTTGCAGGAGCTCGTCCTCGGCAGCGATTTCGAAGCTGTCGATTCTTCCTCGCTCATGGTCGATCCCAGCTCGGGACAGGCAGTCTTGAACCAATAGTTGAGGACTCGATCTCGACGCGACGGCGTGGTCGGCGAACGCGGCCGGTCGGGTACGTTCCAACGAACGTAATGCGTCGTTTTGGTCAGGGCGACGGACTGGGTAGCTGGAAAACGGGGACGCGTTCGATTTTTCAGCGAATGCGTTTGGGGTTGCGTCGGCGGGATCGACCGCGAAACACGTCGGGGATGGGCTCGCGCGTTGTGACCACCGAACCCAAGGTTGAAACCATGGGCTAAAACTCCTTCAGGCCAGCGGGCGTTCACGAGAGAACGGGCGATTGTGGTGCCTTCGCTGCGATGGTGGGAGAGGGGTCGGATGGCAGGAGAACAGAGAGAAGCCGGGACCCTGGTCTACCGATGCAGTCTCAGGAGCGAGCACGATCTGGTGGATCGTCCGCTGACCTGGCCAACGATGCGTAGGTTGGCACACGACGGATGGAATACGGCGCTGCCCAGGCCCGCACCATCCGCCGGTGTGCCGCTTGACGTTAGATTAGAACATATGTTCTTTTTCGTCAAGTCCGGTCCACCAATGTTCCAATTCGACGGTTGACTCCTCGTCATATAGGAGATGTCAGGGTTCCACCAGTATTTCGGGCAATAGCCCACACAAATCGAAGGAGGGCATACGTGCACGCTTCTCGAGAGAATCTACCGATTTTATTTGGGGACGAGACCGCTGGTCTGCGGGGAATCGATTGGGGTGGCCAGCGGGTCGCGATCCTGTCCCTCCCGGCCGGGGTCGATGTGGCGCCCCTATTCCAGGGGCTCCCCAATGACATGTGCCCGGCACCCCACTGGGGCTACATGATCAAGGGCCGCGTACGGATCACGTATGCGGATGCACCCGACGAAATTTTGCAGGCGGGCGATCTCTGTTATTTGCCGCCGGGACACGTTCCGATCGTCGAAGAGGACGCAGAGTTTTTTGAAGTAAGCCCACCCGCCGAGGTGGATGCGGTTTTAGCAGCTTTTGCTCGGAATGCCGCAGCGGCGAGCGAGTGATCGCGTCGGCTAAGTAGTCTGGGAACCTTGACTGCATTATGTGGGCGCAGGTTGGGCGCTCGATCAACTGCGCTCGGCCCATCGGGTCAACACGTCCAGGTCGACCTACCGACGGCGGTGGGGCACTCCCGCCGCCGTTCATGTTGCGATGTCGGTTGCACTCACTGTGCGGCGCAGCTCGGGCAAATCTAGGCAGACACGTGCTGACCGCCCCTCGCGATTTCCTCTGGTCCATGCGAGCGTCCGCTACGCTTTCCAGGTGAGGCGCCCTCGCCCACATTCCATCCCGCCAGGCGCGCCACCTGTCTTGTCTGTGTCCTGGCGTGGGACGGGAATTTATTCATCACCCTTGGCGCCATTGCATGTGCGTCGGTTGTGAAGGAGAAACGATATGCGAGACACAGACCTGAAAAATCAAGATGGACCCACTGACAAGAGCAAGGGCAACGCCGAAGAAGAGGCCACGCCCGGATCAAAGGGCTATCCTGAACCCGGCAGCGGACACG
>JBBQPB010000034.1:0-11601 GCA_038331435.1 Thermomicrobiales bacterium
ACGGGATGTTGCGCGAGCTGATCGCGCCGGCTCCGGAAGCCGGGAGCCTGCAAGCCGAGGCACGGCGGATCACCGAGACCATCGCGGCAGATTGCGGAGTGGTGGGATTGTTAGCGGTCGAGTTCTTTCAATCGGATGGAAAGTTGCTGATCAACGAGATCGCGACTCGGCCGCATAACTCGGGGCATTTTTCGATCGAAGGCGCTGTCACCTCGCAATTCGAGCAACACCTGCGCGCAGTGCTCGATCTGCCGCTTGGAAGCACAACCCTCACCGCACCATGGGCCGTGACAGAGAACATCGTCGGCGGTCACTCAGGCGATGTGTGCACGAGCCAGGTAGAGCAGGCGATGTCGCTGGAGGGAGTCCATCTCCATCTCTATGGCAAGGAGTCGCGGCTGGGCCGCAAGATTGGCCATCTAACGGTCCTGGGCAACAACCTGGAATCGACTCGATCGCTGGCGCGTCGAGCGGCCGCAATCATGAAGGGGGAGTGTGAAGATGTCTGAGTCACCGATCGTCGGAATCATCATGGGGAGCGATTCCGATCTAACGGTGATGCAGGCGGCGGCAGATGCGTTGTTGGAGTTCGACGTAGCGCACGAGGTACGCATCATCTCGGCGCATCGCACACCTGAAGAGATGATCGATTACGGGAAATCAGCGGTGAGTCGCGGGCTGCGCGTCATCATCGCAGGGGCCGGAGGGGCCGCGCATTTGCCAGGAATGGTGGCGTCAGTAACCCCATTGCCGGTGATCGGGGTTCCGGTGGGGATCACCAAGCTCCTCGGGATGGACGCACTGTTGTCGATCGTGCAGATGCCGGCGGGCGTTCCCGTGGCGACGGTGGCCGTGGACAACGCGCGCAATGCCGGATTGCTCGCGGTGCGGATTCTGGGCGCGGGGGATCCGGAACTGTTGCGGAAGATGGAAATTTTCCAGGACCAGCTCAGACAGCTGGTCCTGGAAAAAGATCGTCGGGTTCAGTTAGGGAACTAGGGCCGAATGCAGAATCGTCCCGCTGAATTCTTTACCCGCAACGCAGGCTAAGCACCTTATTCACCCACGCTGACCAGCGCCGGCTCTGCCAACTTGGCAACCCCATTCTCGAACGGAAGCGTGCGCTGCGAACCTGCCGGGAGCACAGCGAGCGATGTGTGCACGAACTCGCGGAAGAGCGGATGCGGTTCATTGGGGCGACTCTTGAATTCGGGATGGAACTGCACCCCGACAAAGAACGGGTGCCCGTCCAGTTCCATTATTTCCACCAGCTTGCCGTCCGGAGAAACACCAGAGGCGATGAATCCCTGCTCGGCGAGGACTGGAAGATAGTCATTATTGACCTCGAAGCGGTGTCGGTGGCGCTCCTCGATAAGATCGGTGCCATAGGCCTGAGCTGCCTTTGAGCCAGGAAGGAGTTTGCATGGCCAAAGCCCGAGGCGCATGGTGCCACCCATCTCGACCCCATGTTGGCCCGGCATAAGCCCAATGACCGGGTGCGGTGTGCCGGCGTCGATTTCGGAGGAGCTGGCGCTCTCCAGACCGCAGGCGTGGCGCGCAATTTCGATGACTGCCATGTGGAGCCCGTAACAAAGCCCGAGGTAGGGTGTACCGGTCTCGCGGCAATATGCGGCCGCGACGATCTTGCCCTCGGTGCCGCGTGGGCCGAAGCCGCCGGGAACGACGATGCCCTGCACGGTCCGGAAAACGTGCACCATTTCATCTGGCGACATGGTTTCTGAGTTGACCCAAACGAATTCGGGTCTCGCGTCGTAGGCAAGACCGGCCAGGGTGAGCGATTCGGTGACGCTCATATAGGCATCATGGAGTTCAACGTACTTGCCGACGATGGCGATACGCACCCGACGCTTCGGATTCTTCAGACGTTCGACCATCTCGCGCCAGTCGTCCAACTCGGGTTCGTGGCTTTCGAGACCGAGTCGTTTGTCGATCAGCGAGTCGACGCCGCTCTCATGTAACAGCAGCGGCACTTCGTAAATAGTCTGAGCGGTGGGCATGGGGATCACCGCATCGCGGTCGACATCGCAGAAGAGCGCAACTTTTTCCTTGACATCATCGGGAATGTCTTTGTCGGAGCGACAAACAACGATATCGGGCTGGATACCGGCGGAGCGGAGCTCGCGCACGCTTTGCTGGGTTGGCTTGGTCTTCAGTTCGCCGGTCGCACCGAGCGCGGGCAGCAGGGTGACATGGATAAAAAGCACGTTGTTGCGGCCGACTTCGCGGCGCATCTGGCGAATCGCTTCGAGGTAGGCCTGCCCCTCGATATCGCCTACCGTGCCGCCCACTTCGATGATGACGACATCCGAATGGTGCTGTGCGGTTGCTTGCCGAATGCGATCTCTGATCTCGTTAGTGATATGGGGAATGACCTGGATAGTTCCGCCCAGATAGTCGCCTCGGCGCTCCTTGGCGATGACCGCTGAGTACAGCTGGCCGGTGGTTACATTCGATGCGCGCGAGAGATTCTCATCGATGAAGCGCTCGTAGTGCCCGAGGTCGAGATCGGTTTCGGCGCCATCATCGGTGACGAACACTTCGCCATGTTGATAGGGAGACATCGTCCCCGGGTCAACATTCAGGTAGGGATCGAGCTTCATGACCGAAACACTCACCCCGCGGCTCTTGATGAGCCGTCCCAGCGACGCCGTGGTGATGCCCTTGCCAACCGATGAAACGACTCCGCCGGTGATGATGATGTACTTGGGCATGATTCACCCCTTCTCCTGGAGACTGAAACCGACGGATACGAGCACAGAATGGCGCAAAGGCTGAGAAGTGAATGAGGCGACACAGGAGCGGCCCCTCACGCTGGTGCGGCCCGTTCCAATGGCTGCAGGAACAGCCGGGAAATCGACGTGAGATTGCGGAGTTCTGCCGCAGATCATCGCTTGGCGGCCTCGCTGTCCGGATTGAGCAACACGATTTCCAGAGCGTCGTTGAGATCGGCCTGCCTCGGGGCGTACTTGTCCAGTGGCTCTGGCAAACTGACTCCGACCATCTTGGCAAATCCGTCGAGCGGCAGGAGATCCTTGTCACCGATGTCGGTGCGGTACTGCATCGGAATCAGCACTTTCGGTTCAAGCAGCGTGACGATCTCGGCCGCTTGTTCCTGGGTTAGTCCGTTTCCTCCGCCGATAGGCAGCAGCAAAATGTCTGCCTGAGCGAGTTGTTCGATCTGCTCCGAATTTGGAATCTTGCCAATATCGCCAAGATGGCAGATGACAAAACCATCCAGCTCGAAAAGGAACGCTGTGTTGAATTGCTTTTTCTCGGTGCGCGCATCATCCAGGAATGTGCGCACACCGGTCACAAAGACATCTTCCATTTCGTACTCGCCCGGACCATCCACTGTCTTGAAGTCGGGCCGGACCACCCCGAGGTTGGCATTGGGGGAGTCGTAATTGGAGATGGAAACGATGTTTGCGTTCTGCTTGGCCATGGCGTAGCCAGTCGAGCGTTCGACGGGGTCGGTAATGATGGAGGCTTCACGCGATTTGATTCGGAAACAGTTGTGACCGAACCACTTGAACTCTGCCAATGGGATTCACCAATCTGGACGCTCTCGCGCCAAAAAACACAAACCGGCCCAAGTCCAGGGACGAGGGCGCGGGGCATTGGAATTGTTCAGATGGGGTCGACTACGAACCGTCTCGGACGGCTTTCGCAGCCTCTTTCATCATACCACGCCGCTCTCGGGATCTCCCAGCTCCAGATCGTCCATCTCCTGTTTCAGGACGGTTTCGATGGTAGCGCGAATAGTCCCGTAATCGAACCCGCGACGAGCCAGGATCCCGGTCAGTTTTTTCTTCTGTTCTTCGGGTGGGAGGCTCTGCACGCTCTTGAATCGCTTGCGGGCAAGTTCGAGGGCAGCCGTCCGATCGTCGATCGCCATCCCGGCCACCGTTTCCTGCACGATCTCGCGGTCGATGCCTTTTTGCCGCAGCTCCTGTTCCAGCATCCGTTTGCCCCGGGGGCGGTGAGCCAGGCGATTCTCGATCCAAAGCTCCGCGAACCGCTCGTCGTTCACATAGCCAAAGTCGGTGAGACGTTCGAGGGCGAGGTCGATGGTGGCCGGCTCGAACTCCTTGCGGAGCAGGCGAGTACGCAGCTCCTTGCTGGATTGGATCCGCTGGTCGAGGGCGCGCATGGCGGCTGTAACCGCTCGGTCGACCGCGTCTTTCGCCAGAATGGCGTCGAGCCGGTCCTGATCGAGAAACTCGCCTTTGGCAATTCCCGATTCGAGCAGGAGATCGCGCCCGATGCCGAACGCAAATGTCCCATCCAGGAATATGCTGTAGCGAGTGGTCGCGTGCTTCTGGGGCTCGACCGATGTAACGGTTCCCGGCTCGACGGTTTTTGGCTGGGAGGTGGTGTCCGGCTGGTCGGGCCGTTTACGGTAAGGGCGCATAGCTAGCTGTTCGATACACGTGCGGAAGGATGTCAGGAGTCAATGGTAGCTGAGCCCTAATTCGACATCGAACGATTGCGACGGGACGAGTTCCCGATCGTACCAAAATGGGTCTATTTCGACCATGCAACGGTCTCGCCTATGCCGAACCGGACGGCTGCCGTACTGCGACAGCGGATCGATACGTTTCAGAACCCGTCGCTGGAAGACGGAAGCGGTGAGCGCTTCGGGCTGCTGGCCAAAGAGCGCGCTGGTCGGCGGATGAACGTTCCGGCCACCCAGATCGCATTGCAGACTAACCTCGGCGAGGCGATGGCATCGGTAGCAAATGGACTTTCCTGGACGCCTGGGGATCAGGTCGTCATTCCAGAGATGGAAGTAACACAAGAGACCGAGACGGCCAAGGCGGACGTATCCAGGCGAGATTCAGCCGCTGGCAACTCGAGGTCACGGGAGACGAAGAGAGTCGTCGAACGCGTTAGTAGTCGACCGATTGGATGGCAATCCCCTCCTGGCAGGCCGGGCATTCACTGGGCAGGTATGCGGGGAACATGGCATTCAGGAGCGGGGTGACCGGAATTCCGCCGATTTCGGTTTGACCCTCGCACCAGAGGGTGGCAATTCCGACCGGGACGGCGTTCAGCTCACGAATGAGGTGCAAAAAGCGCGTCATTGTCTTTCCGCTGAGAATCATATTGTCGACCAGCAGTACGCGCTTATTTTCGATCAAGGGGACGAGTTTTTCCGCGATGAGCAGGTCGTTACCAACCAGGGTTGCGTCGATGACGCTGGCCTTCGGCTCGAGGAAGTACCCGATCCATTGCGCCAGACCGGCCCCCCAGATCGAGGGAGTCGCAACCGTATCGACGTGATCGGTGAAGAACGCTTTGGCAATGGTGTACCCAAATCGGCTGGCAGTGCCGGGGTCTGCAAGCAGGAGATCACGGTCGATCAATGCAGTTGCATGCGCGCCAGACCGGAACGCGAAATGCCCTTCGCGCAGCATATTGCCGCGTTCCAGCAAGTCCTGAATAGTGGAAAAATCGGGTGACATCGTCGTCCTCCTGCGCTGTCCGGTTATCCGGAGCGGTGTTCGAGGCTGTCGAGCAGCGCATACAACTGCTGGGCAGCATGGTTAGTGTCGCGTGATATGACTCGCCCGAGCGCGGCGGTTGCCTCGTCATGATAGGCGCGAACCAACCCTTCGGCATAGGCGCGCATCTCGTAGCGGTCGAGCAGCATCAGGATGTTGGACACCGCCTCGTTCGAGGAGGGGGCTTCGGCGTGCCAGAGATCGAAGTCGGCTCGTTCGTCGGCGTTGGCAACTCGACGTAACTCGATTAGAGGAGGGGTCTGTTTCTGGCGTCGAATATCGTCAGCCGGTGTCTTGCCGGTTTCCGCTTCCGTATTCCAGATGCCGAGCACATCGTCGCGGATCTGAAAGGCAAGCCCAGTCGCCAGACCGAATGCGGCCAGATTTCGCGCTTGCGTTTCACTGGCGCCGGCCACGATTCCCCCGGCCCAGGCGGAATACTCGACAATGGCGGAGGTCTTACCGGCAATTGTTTGCAGATAACGTTCGAGGCTGACACTCGTGTCACCTTCGTTCTCGATGTCCATGGTTTGCCCGCCGACAATAGCCAATGTCGTTCGATCGAATGCGCCTGCGAGCTGTGGGAGGAGCGCGGCGGTCTCAGGACGGTTCGCGACTTCATACAACGCGAGGTGACTGGAGGCAAACAGCGCGTCTCCGGCATTGATTGCCTGCGCTTCGCCCCACAGTGACCAGACGGTCGACCGATGGCGACGCAGATGACTACGGTCCTGGATGTCGTCATGAACGAGGGTGAAGTTATGCAGAAGCTCGATCGCCGCGGCGACCGGCGCAGCAATAGCTGGATCTGCGCCCAAAGCCGACGCGACCAGCATCGCCAGCCGCGGACGCACCCGCTTCCCAGGGTTGGGTGGCGTACCAGATACCGGGGAGAGGTCGGCGTTTCGCCAGCCCAGGTGGTAAGCGGCGATGTGCTCCAGCAACGGTGAGGTCACCCCGATTTCTGCGACCGATCGCTGCATGAGCGGCTCAAAAAGGCTGTCGAGCGCAGTCGGGTCGTTGGGAGTCGAATCGGTCGGCAAAGCAAGAATCCCGTAGCAAGTTCATCGCCAGGCGGTGGGCATCCAGGCGACGCCCACTCATGTTCTGCTCATTTTGCATCAGAGCAAGTAGGATTTCGTCAGGCATGCGTGAAACAGAAGCGCAGCGCTGATTCTTTGAATGGAGCCAGCTATGGTTTTCGACCCGTGGTATTTCATCATCATCTTGCCGGGATTTCTCCTTTCGATGTGGGCGCAGTCGAAGGTGAAAGGAAACTTCGCGAAATATAGCCAGGTGCGCAACTCAGCCGGGTTGACTGGCGCGCAGACCAGTCGTCGCCTTCTGGACAACGAGGGCTTGAACTCGATTCCGATCGAGACGGTACCGGGCGCGTTGACGGATCACTACGATCCGAAAAACAAGGTGCTGCGGCTTTCTCAACCAGTTTATGGGGTGGATTCGGTTTCGGCGATGGCCGTTGCGGCGCATGAGGCCGGTCATGCAATGCAGCAAAAGGATGGATACGCGCCGCTGAAGTTCCGCTCGGCAATCGTGCCGTTGGCAAACATCGGCTCGAAACTCGGATTCATGCTGCTCTTTCTGGGAATCATCATCGGCATCTCTGGTTTGTCCTGGTTGGGTGTCGGGCTCTTTGCGATCGCGACGATCTTCACGCTGGTGACACTGCCGGTTGAGTTCGACGCCTCGCGACGAGCAAAGACAGAACTCAGCCGGCTGGGTTTGGTCGACCGCACCGATGCGGAAGCGGTCGACAAGGTGCTGGATGCCGCAGCCTGGACCTATGTGGCAGCCTTTCTGACCTCAGCATTGAGCCTGCTGTATTACATGCGGCTGGCGTCACGCAGCCGCTAGCGCTCGGCCAGCGGACCTGAGATTGAGCAAAGCGGGCGCCCCAGCGCCCGCTTTGCTTGTCGGGGCCCGTCGCGGTGCTGTTGCCAGCGGAAGAGACTTCCTGAAACCAAGACGGTGGGTCAACCCATCTGGAGCCTCTGCGGGCTCATGTTCGAACAGGAAGCGTCCTTTCGGGATTCAACCTGCCGGAGTGGCTTCCAGAACCTGTCCCGTGGAGCGGCGAATGGCAGTTGGAGCGAACTCGGGGGCAGGGAAGATGACGAAGAGGTGCAACTCGACCTTGCCGGTGTTGGTGAAACCGTGCAACACGCCTGTCGGGATATGGACGCTATCCCCTACTGTGACAGGGAAGTGATCGTCTCCGAGGCGGACCGTGGCTTCACCTGAAAGGAAATGCAGGATCTCCTCGCATGGGTGGGTGTGATCGAGCACTCGATCACCGGGTTGCAGCCATTGCTGCCCGAGATAGAGTTGCATCGAACCGTCGGATGCATCCACCAGATGCTGCAACGGCAGATTGCTTGGGCTGCGGCCAACCGTTTTCTTCGTCGCGATCATATCTGGAAGTCCTTCATGAGCATTTCCGACCATCTGCCCTGTGCGCGGTGCGCGACGCGTGACACAATTGAACCGCCATTCGGCCCCACCCAGCGGGCGTCACCGAATGACATCCAGTCTACTGGTTACCGCACCCCACAGCGGTCTCACGACCATCCCGTTTGGTAGGTTTATGTCGCCGATATCCTCTCTTCGACTTTCGCGACGCCGCCTGTTGGCAGCAGTTCCGACCGCCGGCGTGCTTGCCGCACTTGCCCGCCACCCGGAGCGTCCGGTTTCCGCTCAGGAGTCAGCTGCAGGGATGTACTTTGCGCAGACCGGTCACAATCTCCGTGGCTCTTTCCTGAACCAATGGAAAATGCTTGGTGGCGAAAAGGCGGTTGGCCTTCCGATCTCGGAAGAGGGATTCCGGGACGGCGTGGGGATCGTGCAAAGCTTTGAAGGCATAACCCTTCTGCTTGATCCGTCACAAGCACCTCCGGGAGACGTGGCGGGAGTTCTTCTGCCCACCGAGTTCGTTGAATCGTTTGGCTCTGCGTCGGCAATGAAACGGATTGCCACCTGTCCGGACGATGCCTTCTTCTGCCAATTCTTCCCGGAAACCGGGCACAGTGTGAGTGGGCGATTTAATTCCTATTGGGGTAATGCCGGCGATCTTTCTGTGTTGGGGATGCCGTTGAGCGAGCCCTACAAAGATGAGGAAACCGGTAAAACCACCCAGATATTCCAACGCGCCGTGCTGGTTGACCATGGCGAGAACGATGTGCGTCTGGCAAAGATCGGCGCAGCAATCAATCAACCAGTTATCGATTCCGGCGATCCCTCCTTTCCGGCCGCACCGCCCATGGGTGGCACCGCCCGCTTGATCAACTCTCCGGAGGGGTTGCGGCTCCGTTCAGGGCCGAGCACAACGGACGAAATCGTGCAGGTGTTGCCGGACGCGGCCGAGTTCATCATCGACGGTGACGCGACAGCCGCATGGGTCGGCGGATATGCCGATGGGTATTCAGGATGGGTCTCGTCTGAGTTTTTGAAGATTCCGCCACCGCTTCCGACTATCGATCCCAAGGACTGGAATCCAAAAGTTTGGCAGGGCGCCACCCTGGGCGACACCAATGTGCGCGCGGAGCCGACGACGCAATCCGAAGCGATCGAGCTCAAGCTCGACCGGAGATTGATTGTGGTGGTCGATTGGGTCAAAGGCGAGGAGCTCTTTCCGGGTGCAGACGAATGGTCCAAGCTCGAGGGGCAGGGGTATATCTACTCGCGCAATGTGGGCCGCAATGCGCCGGTGCTCCCCACCCCGCTTCCAACGAACGCGCCAAAGACCGGTCGCTGGATCGATGTGCAATTGACCCAGCAGTTGATAACGCTTTACCAGGATCGTGATCCCGTGCGAGTGGTGGTGACCACTTCTGGAATGGCTGGATGGGAGACGCCAACGGGTGAGTACGCGATCACATGGCGGAAGGCGAACGAGACGATGTCCAGCGGTGCTATCGGCGCCGAGCACTTCTTCAAACTGGAGGATGTGCTGTACACCCAGTATTTCACCGATGAAGGGCATGCCATTCACTACGCCTGGTGGCGTACGCCTGAAACGATTGGGCGCCCTGGGAGCCATGGGTGCTTGAATGTGCTGTTGGACGACGCCGAATTCATGTGGGATTGGGCAGATGTCGGCACGCCGATCATCATCCATAAGGACTGAGATCAGCTGATACCGTGGCTCGATGGATCGCGAATCGAGGTTCGAACGCTCCAGCCCCGCTATCTGGTGGCCGGTGATTTAATCGAGCGGCGCAACTTTCCTGGATCTGGACTATGCGTTGCCGATTGCGACGACTCGTCCGTCCACCGACACGGCGATGACAATTTCGCCGACGACGAGCGTGGAGGCGCTGGCGCCGACCTGCTGGCTCCAGCGGACATCGCCGTCGGCGCGGCCGATACCGTAAACCGTGCCATCGTAGCTTCCAATCACGATCTGATCGCCGGCGATGACCGGTGAAGTTCGAACTTCACCTCCGGTGGGCAATCGCCAATTCTCCGCGCCAGTCTCCAGATCGAGCGAGTAGATGTTGCCGTCGTCCGCTCCGATATACATCGCGCCGTCGCCAATTGCGGCGGAAGGGTAAATCACCGCGTCGATGGCTGTCTGCCAAACCAGCGAGCCGTCTGCCAACGAGAGCGCATTCACATTGCCGACGAAATCGCCCACCACCACGATTCCATCGCTGATGGCGGCGGTGGCAAAGATCGATCCCGATGCCCCATACGACCAGACGACTGTTCCGTCGGTGAGTGAGACGCCGCGAATGACTCCGTCGGTGTCCGAGTAGACGACGATGCCATCTGCAATTGCTGGGGACGACGAAATCTGCACTCCGGTATCGAGTCGCCAGACCTCAGCGCCGGAGGCTGCATCGAGCGCATACAGCGTTCCGCCGTAATTCCCGAAGAGCACCAACCCGTCGACGACTGCCGGCGAGGAATGAATCGACGAACCCGTTTCGACTGACCAGAGTTCCGTGCCGTTCGAAGCGTCGATGGCATGGAATACGCCGTCGAACGAACCGAAGTAAGCGACCCCATCTTGAATAGCCGGTGAAGATGAGATCTCATCGCTGGCCCGGAATTCCCAGATGCTGTCGCCGGTTGCGAGATCAAAAGCGTGCATCGTTTCGTCGTCGCCGCCGACGAGCACGAGTCCACTGGCCTCGATAGGGGATGCGAAAGATCCCTCGTCGAGTTGCACGGACCAATCGATTTGCACGCTATCGCCGAGGCCGGCTCCATTCATCACACCGGTACGGGCCAAATCGCCGCGATAGAGGGTGTTTTCGGTGACTGGAATCGTGGTTGGGGTCAACGTTGCGATCGGAACAACCGGTACTTCAATCGTGGGTGTCAGCGTCTGGGTTGCAGTCGGGACGGTTGTTGGCGTCTCGGTTGGTTCCGAAGTAGGCGATGGTTCTGGCGTTCGCGTCTCCGTCGGCTCGGGAGTCGACGTGTCAGTGGCGGTTGGTTCGAGCGTTGCCGTTTCGGTCGGCTCGGTGGTTGCGGTGTTGCTGGGAGTTGCAGTTTCCGTCGCTGTAGGTTCCGGTGTCGGGGTATCAGACGGCTCGGAGGTCGCGCTTTCTGTCGGCTTCGGTGAAGGCGATGCCGTCTGTGTCGGTGCAGGAGATGGTGACCTGATTTCCGTTGGTTCCTGAGTCGGTGTGGACGTATCGGTTGGTGCAGGTGTCGCGGTGTTGGTCTCAGTCGACTCCGCCGTCGAGGTTGCGGTCGAAGATGGGGTTGCGGTGCGGCTCGGCTGCGGGGTCAGTGTGGCGCTAGCAGAAGCAGAAGCAGTTGCCGATGCGGTAGAGGTCGCGGTGCTGGACGGCGTCGTGGTTGCCGTCCGGGTTGGCGAAGGCGTCAGTGTTGCGGTCGCGGAAGCAGTTGCCGAAGCGATCGAGGTCGCGGTGCTGGAAGGCGTCGAGGTATCGGTCGCATCCGAGGTGGAGGTGCCCGTTGTGGTGGCAGTTGCCAGTGGAGTTTTAGAAGACTCAGGCGTGGCCGAAAGCCTGGGTGTCGAGGTGGAAGCGGCCGTGGTTGCGCGCAGGTTCAAGGCGAATTGCGTAGCGGTTTGATCGATGGG
>JBBQPB010000035.1:0-11571 GCA_038331435.1 Thermomicrobiales bacterium
GGGCTCCAACTTGCTCGAGATGGTCTTCTCGCGATTGAGCGCGTCCTGCTTGGCGGAGCTGAGATCCCCGCCGCTTTCGGAGGCATTGGCATTGAGATCGATATCGATCAGCTCGTCCTTGAGGGCAAACGCCTGGACGATGTGCTGATAGAGTTGGTCGAGACTATCCGCCATGTAAAGAGGCTCCCATCGTAGTTCTTCGGTCGGGGCGCGAAAACGCGCGCTTCAATTATACGATTGCCCTGGCAGCGGCCCAGGATTTGAGCCCGGTGCGCATCATCTGCTGCCCGGAGGCCAGCGAGATCGCCCCGCCTGGCTCTTGCGGATTGATCGAAACCACCGCCAACGCAACCACCTTTCCTGTGGACATAACATGTTCGATGAGCGCATCGACGGTTTTGTCGTCCGGACCGTTCGGCTCGACGGTGGGATGGTTCGGTTGAAAGGCTTCGTCGAGGATGTCGGAATCGATGTGCAGGTAGAGGTAATCGACCCTGGCGGCGAGCGCGTCGATGGCGGCCATGATCGCGTCTGATTCCCCATGATCGCCAAAGCGGGCGATGGTGACATCGGTGGCGCGGAGCAACGTCTCTTCCCGATCGTCGAGGTTGCGAACGTCGATCATGAGGATTCGGTCGGTGGGCATGGGAGCTTCGATGCCGGCGCGCTCGCGCCATTCGGGATAGCAGAGTCCGGCGATCACCGCGACGGGCATACCGCCGAGCATCTGGGAATAACTGGTGGCCGGGGTGTTGAAGTCGCCGTGGGCATCCATCCAGATCAAGCCGATGCGCGCGGTTGGCCCGTAGGCTTGTTCCAGCCCACCGACCATTCCCGGAAGATGACTGCAGGTGCCACCGGCCAGGAAGGGCTGCGCACCGCGGCCGATCGCTTCGGACACTGCCCCAGCAATCTGCGCATTGAACTCACCCAGCCGCACGATTGGGTCATCGCTGATGTCCAGAGGCACGGGTTTGGGTTTGGTAACGCCATCGACCTCGACCCCCAACTCCGGCAACTCCTCGTAGAAGCCGCTGGCCTCGATGATGCTGGCTGCGCCAGCCAAACCGGCAAAGGCGCCGGTCCTGGTCGAGGCCTCGGTCACACCAGGGGCGATAATATGAATCTTGAGCATGGGTGGGGTTCGTTCCTCCGCGCTGAGTCGAGTGGTTCGTTGTGGAGACGATGCCATATTCGGGGGTTTTGCGGCTGGGGGTATGCGGTCAGGGGCGGTACTCGTGACCGTATCCCTCGGGCGTCTTGGTGATCAGGTCGGACACGGCGGCGATGTGCACCAAGTCCGCATCGTCGTCTGTGGGAATCCCGGCATGCCAGGGACATGCACCAATACTGCCTGCTCCCTACACCGCGTGCTCTGTACTCAAACCGGCGGCGAGTTTTTCCGCCATGGCGATGGTGGGGAGGTTGGTGTTGGCGCGGACGATGACGGGCATGATGGAGGCGTCGACGATATAGAGCCCATCGAGACCGTGAACCTTACCGTGCTGGTCGACGACGGCGGTGGGGTCATCGGCGAGACCCATCTTGCAGGAGCAGGCGGGGTGGTAGTTGTGCTTGCTGATGGTGGGGACGAGGGCGATCAGTTCCTCGCGGGTGCTGGCAAAGCGGGTGGGGTCGATTTCCTCGCCGATGAAGGAGGCGAGCGGCTCGGCCAGGGCGAGCTGTCGGGCGATGATGACCCCGTCGAGCAGGGCATCGAGATCGTACCCCTCGGGATCATTGAAGTAAGCGTGGTCGATCACTGGAGGGGCGGCGGGATCGCGGTCGGAGATGACAACAGTGCCGGCCGAGCGGGAGGCCATGACCGAGGTGAAAATGTGCACGTTCCATTCGCCGGGCGCGATACGCGATGCAACGGGATAGAGATGCAGATCGAAGGCCTCAGGACAGCGGTCGGAGGAGGCAATCACGGTGGTGCCTTCCTCGCGCAGCAAGCCGCCGTCTGCGACCCAGGCGTCGAGCCGTTCGGTCAGCTCGGGGGTACCGGAGAACTGGAGCGAAACGGCGGGGTGATCCATCAGGTTGCGGCCAACACCCGGCAGGGGGTGGACGAGCTCGATGCCGAACTGAGCCAGCAGGTCTGGATCGGCGATACCGGAGCGTTGCAGGATGAGCGGCGAACCATAGGCGCCACCGCAGAGGACGACCCGGTCGGCTTCGTAGTGCACCGGGCCATCCGGTCCAGCGACTTCGACGCCCACCACTACGCCGTCGCGCACGATGACCCGATCGACCAGGGCATCAGAGACGATACGCAAGTTGGGGTTGCCGCGCAGGGGATCGAGATAGGCGAAGGCGGTATTCCAGCGGATGCGGTCCTTGATGTTGACCGGGTTGATGCAGATACCGTGGTCGATCTCCATATCCATCAGATTCGGCAGCAGGGGATAGCCGGCGGCCGGCATCGAATCGAGGGCGATCTGATGGAAGGGGGTGACTTCGTCGTACGCCGGGATCCAGGTTTCGATCTGATCAGTCGCCTTACGTAAAAATGGTAGCAACGCCTCCGTCGACCAATGGGTAAGCCCACTGGCGAACCAGGCGTCGTAATCGAGGTGGTGGCTCCAGAGAATGGTGCAGCCGTTATGGGAGGAGCAGCCGCCGATGACCTTGGCGCGCTCGAGCTCGTTGTCGGGGAAGCCGGTGGACGAGGCAGAGATGAAATCCCAGGAATGGCTCTCGACCGACAGCCTGGCGACATCGAGCAGATCGGCGGGCCAGTTACCGTCATCGAATGGGCCGTAATCGGGTCCGGCTTCGAGCAGGATGACCTCGTCGCCAGCCTCGACCAGCCGAGCGACAACACAGGCTCCGGCACTTCCTCCGCCGACAACGATCGTGGTGGTCATGGTAGCGGTTCTCCTGGGGAGCGACTTTTGGGGCTAGTCAATATGCCGGAATCATATCAGGGACCAGCGTGGGGAATACCACCGGATGATGCGGTCGAATCGATCGTAATTCGCCTGCGGTGCCGGGGTCGAGGGCATGCTCCAGCGCCGCGTGTTCCGCTGGAGCATTCAGACGGCATCACGGCGGGAATTGGGGGCGAAGCGCGAGGCACGGCGACGTACCCAGCGATCTTTTATTCAGGATCCGGCTATGCACCAGCTATCCGGTTGCCAGTTTCGGGATCGAAGAAGAGCATCGACGCTGGGTCGAGCACCACGTCGACTTGCGCCCCGGGCTGCAACCGCACAATGCCCGGAACCCGTGCGATGAGCGTTTGTGCGGTGTCGTTCCACCCCACGGTCACATGCGTCTCGGGTCCGATTGGCTGGACGAAACGCACCATGGCGGGGAGACCGCTATCGCCGATCCGCACATGCTCGGACCGGATGCCAAGCTCGATGCGATTTCCATCGATCGCTCCGATGGTTGCCGCCTGAGCTCCCAGCGGAATGACGATCGGGCCAAATCGAAAGTCGGTCTGTTTGCCGCTTCGGAGCAGCTCGCCGTCGAGAATGTTCATGCGTGGGCTGCCGACGAACTGGGCAACATATTTCGAGACCGGTGTGGAATAGATCTCCTCGGGTGTGCCGAATTGCTCGACTTTGCCCAGCCGCATCACCGCAATACGATCGGAAATCGACATCGCCTCTTCCTGATCATGTGTCACAAAGACAGACGTCACCCCGAGACGATCGTGCAATTGCCGAACTTCGCTGCGCATGCGAATGCGGAGGGCAGCGTCGAGATTCGAGAACGGCTCGTCGAAGAGAAAGACGCCCGGTTCGCGGATCACTGCTCGGCCAATGGCAACGCGCTGTTGCTGGCCACCGCTGAGCTCGCGAGGGAGCCGGTCGAGTAAGGCCGTAAGCTCGAGCAGCTCGGCGACACGCTGAACGCGCTCGCGAATCTCCGACTTGGGCCGTTTGCGCAGGCGCAGGGTGAAGCCGATGTTCTCGGCGACGGTCATATGCGGATAGAGGGCATATTGCTGAAAAACCATGGCGACGTCGCGCTGATAGGGAGAGAGCTCGTTGACACGCTTGCCGTTCATCAGGATGGTGCCCGAGGTGACATCGTCCAGACCGGCGATCAGGTTGAGCGTGGTGCTCTTGCCGCAGCCAGAGGGGCCCAACAGGGTAACGAACTCGCGCTCCTCGATGAGCAGGTCAACACCATCGCAGGCGTTCACACCTCCAAAAGTCTTGACGATATCGATGAGTTCGATGCGAGTCATGCCATTAGCCCTTGACCGCTCCTTCGGAGAATCCGAGGAGGATGTACTTGCGGAAGACGATCGCCATGATGATTACGGGAATGCTGGCAATCATGGCCGCCGCGATCATCTCTCCGTACGCGGTGCGGTATTGACCAGAAAACTCCGAGATGCGGATCGGGACGGTTTTCACCTCGGTGCGGGTGAGAATCACCGCATAGAAGAACTCGTTCCATGACTCGATGAAGGCAAAAACACCGGCCGCGAAAAGTGGAGGCAGCGACATCGGCAGAACCACGAGGCGAAAGGTTTGCATGGTCGTGGCGCCATCGACCATGGCGGCGCGTTCCAACTGCACCGGAATCGATTCGAAGAAGCCCTTCAGAATCCACATCACCACTGGCAGGACGAAGGAGAGGTAGACAATCACCAGCCCGATATGGGTATCGATCAGGTGGGCGCGGCTGAGGAGGATGAAGAGAGGAATGATAAGCACGATGCCTGGAAACATCTGGGTGGCCAGCACCATGAGCATCAGCTTGTTACCGCCCGGAACAGAGAGCCGTGCGATCGCATAAGCCGCGAGCGACCCGAGCGTAAGGGCAAGCGCGGTGGTCGCGCAGGCAACGATGGCAGAGTTGATGAACGAATCGACCAGAACTGCGCGATCCTCGAGCACGCCATTGATGTTTTTCAGGGTGAAGAGCGCCGGGTCGATGTCGGGCGGTCGAGTAATGAGTGCTCGATGGGGAAGCAGACTGGTCAAGATCATCCAGGCGATCGGCGCAAGGGTCCAGATGAGGAAGATTCCCAAGCCAGCGATGATGGCGCCATCCCGCAGCAAGAGGTGGATGCGCCGCCTGGTTCCCTCGTTCATGTCTGTTGCCTCGAACGGGGGGCGCCTGGTTTCAGCACTTTGATATAGATCAACGAGAGCACCAGCATCGCCAGAAAAATTGCGTTCGCGAGGGCGGCGCCATAGCCGAAGTCGAGGTAGTTGAAGGTCACCCGGTAAGCGAGAAAGTTGGCCATCAGGGTGCGGTCGCCCGGGCCTCCTTTGGTCAGAACATAGATAAGATCGAAAACTTTTATAGCCCAGATCGTTTGCAGAATGACTGCCAGGGTGAGGGGAGTGCGCAAACCGGGGAGTGTGACAAAGCGAAAGCGCTGCCAGAGGGTGGCGCCGTCGAGTCTCGCCGCCCGGTAGAGATAGTTGGGAATGTTCTGGAGACCGGCGAGCAGGAGCAACGCGATAAACGGGACCGACTTCCAGACATCCGCCAGCAGGACCATCCGCAGCGCAAGTCCCGCATCGCCAAGCCAGATCTTGTACTCGGAGATGAGTCCCAGCCGCAGAAGCACGGCGTTCAACACACCATAGCTGCCATTCAGAATCCACTCCCAGAGCACTGCGTTCGCAACCGGGGCGATGGCCCAGGGGATCAGGAGAATGATGCGAAAAGCACCGAAGCGGCCGAAGGGATGGTTCAGCAGGAGCGCGACCGTCAATGCGATACCGATGACGAGCACAACTTCACCGACGGTGAAGAAGATGGTATTTCGCAGGGCGCGGCGCACGGCCGGATCGGAGCCCATGAAGCGGTAGTTATCGAACCAGACCCAGGTCGCACGGAACCGTCCGCCCTCAGGTTTCACGCTCTGAAAGGAGTAGATCAACGACCGGATGATGGGGAAGAGGACAACGAGGATCAGCACCAGCATGGCTGGGGCGACGAGGAAATAGCCCATGCGCCGGCGGCGGTCCTCGAGTGTCGGCCCGGTTGGCGTGTCGGTCATGCGCTCGGTGTCATCGAAAGTGCATCAAGTGGATGGTTGAGCGGACACGGTGCTGGGACTCTCCAACGCCCGGGGTGGAAACCCGGAACTGAGCAGACGACGCTCCACCGGGAACGCGTGCGACGGGTCGAGTTGCAAAGTGGGCTGGCAGGACATCTCCGTCCTGCCAGCCAAACAAGGGTTGTCAGTTATTCGCCGCGCTGCGCGACGATGGCGGCGACGGCTTCGGAAGCGACTTGTAACGTCTCCGCGGCGGTCTGCTCGCCCTGGAGCGCCTTCTGGATCTCCGAACCGATCACCTGGGTAATCTGGTTGTAATCCGGGGTCACAAAACTCTCGTACGGCGATTGCGCCTGCTCCAGCACTACCGCGGCGTTGACGGCAGCGGCCTGGACTTCCGGGTCCTCCAGCACTGAGAGACGAATCGGCAGCCAGCCGGTATCGAGCACCTGGCGCTTCTGGACTTCAGGATCGAGATAGAACTCGATAAGCTCCCAGGCCAGCTCCGGATTCTCCGAGCTGAGTCCGATGGTCCAAGCGTCGGTGCCGTCGATGGAGGCGGTACCGGCTGGCCCGGAGGGAAGAACAGACGATCCAAGTTCACCCACGATCAGCGAGGTGTCAGGATCTTGGGCCGCCGTCCACATGAAGGGCCAGTTCATCATCATCGAGGCGGTGCCTGCCGAGAAGACATTGGTCGCGTCGTTGATCCCAACGTTGGCGATCGAGCTCGGCTCGGTGAAGGGCATGAGGTCGATCATCAATTGGAGCGCGTCGACGCCGGGGGCGTCATTGAAGACCGGCATGCCATCATCGCCATACATGGTGCCGCCGGCTTGCTGGAGGAAGGTCATCCAGTAGGAGGCGACGCCGCCAATCCCTTCCGGCGCGCCGTAGTTGAGGACCCAGCCATAGCGGCCATCGCCAGTCAACGCTTCGGCGTACCCCTTGAGCGCGTCCCAATCGGCTGGTGGTCCATCGAGACCCGCCGCTTCGAGATGCGCCTGGTTATAGAAGAGAGTCAGCAGTGAGAGGGTGAAGACAACCCCCTTCTCCTCTCCGTCCCAGGTCACCGTGCTGAAACTGGACGGGGGCAAGTCGGCGCGCAGCTCGTCGGAAACATAGCCGCCAATCGGCGTCAGGAACGAGGCGAATTCCGGTACCCAACCGCTCATGTACATCACATCGTGGACATGGGTGCCGGAGGCGAAATTGGTGGCCATCTTGTCATGCAGCTCGCCCCACGCAACTGACTCGTAAGAGACGGAGGCGTCGTGGTCAGCCTGCCAGGCTTCGAAGGCGTCCATCGAGAACTCGGCAACCCCCGGAGGCGCCGGGTCAGGAGCCAGCGGTGAGAGCACGCTGAGCTTGGTTTGCGCGGCCGCACTGTGTGGCCGCCATAAAGGGTTGCCAAGCGCAATTCCGGCGCCAGCGGCCGCGGTCCCACCGAGCATGCCCCGGCGACTGATTCGGTGTTGCCCGGTAGGCGTGATGATTCTGGACATCGATCTTCCTTCCTGAGTAGAGATATGGAGCGTTTCCTTGGCAGTACGCCAATCGCATAGGCGGACTTTCACTATTTTTCACGAGCCTTGCGACATGGTAGGCACGAACCGGTATGCCGTCAAGCGGAGCATGGACCGTCCCTTGGTCCGTTGCTTCAGATCGCGAGTTCGATGCCCGCACGGCTCGTTCGGCTCATGTGCCCAGGAGGAGGCTCCTGCATCTCCGGGACGTGCAGACACGCGCGGTTAGTTCAACAGGTGATCGATGAAGAACTGCCCCGAGTCGCGCATGGCTTTGATATCGTTCACGACCTTGGTAAAACCGTGACCCTCGTCCTCATAGATGTCGTATTTCACATCGACGCCGCGGGCGCGAAGCTTGTCGACGATGGTGTCGCTCTCGGCCTGAACCACGCGCGGATCGTTGGCGCCCTGAATGACATAGAGCGGCGCGACGATCTGATCGACATAGGTGATCGGGGAGCGGCGGAGCATGTCCTCTTCTTGCGTATCGGGGTCGCCGAAGGTGGTCTTGGCGATATCGCGCCAGGTGGGCGGAAAAGAACGCACCAGCGTAACGAGATTGGATGGTCCGACGATATCGACCGCCGCCGCCCAGTAACTCGGAAGGCGACTGACGCAGGTGAGCACGGCGAACCCGCCGTAGGAACCACCGAAGACGCCGATCTTGTCCCTCTTCACCCAGGGAAGTGATTGCAGGTACTGAGCGCAGGACTCGAAATCCTTGACGTCATCTCCGCCAAGGTCACCGTGAATCAATTTCTGGTAGCTCTTGCTGTAGCCAGATGAGCCGCGGATATTCGGTGCGAGTACGGCGATGCCCCGGCTGAGCAGAAACTGATAGAAGCCGCGATAGGCGTAGCTCGGGCGTTCCTGCGCTTCCGGGCCACCGTGGATGGAGAGCACCGCCGGGAATGGGCCATCACCGTGGGGCTTGAAGAGCAGGGCCGGGATGGTGAGGCCGTCGAATGCTTCGATCTCGACCCGCTCCGGTTCGATCAGCAGGGTTTCGTCGATGGCCACCTTACGGCTATCAGTGAGCTGGCGGGTTTCGCCACTCTCGAGATCGACCACATAGAGCTCGTTCGGTTTCGTAGGCGTCACCATTTTGACGACGAGGTTGGTGTTGTCTGGCGAGAGATAGAGCCCGCCACCGAAGTGAGGCAAGGTGCCACCGGGAAGCCCGGTGAGCTCCTTTTGCTCGCTGGTTTCGCGGTTGAGCACCTGAATACGGGAATAGCCGTTTTCGTTGATCGACCAGACGAGCCATTTGCCGTCTTTCGAGAGGGTCACCACCTCGATGCTCCACTCGGGCTGGGTGACCGGAGTGACCGACCGGGTCTTCAGATCGTAGAAGCCGAGCCAATCGTGCTCACGGTCGCGGTCGGTAATCATCCAGAATCCGGAGCTATCGGGTGCCCAGGCAGCGGGTCGGTCGTTGGCCAGGTCGTTCTCATCGCCCAGTATTTCCGACTCGCCGGTTTGCACGTTCAGCAGCTTGGGCAGCACTTCGAGATTGGAGCGGCCGTCGGCAACCAGCAGGTACGTGCCGTCTGGCGACCAACCGCCGGCGAAATTGACGCGCCCGTCGGCGACCGCGTGATCCACCTCGCCGGTGGGTGCCTCACGGATGATGACATCCTGGGCATACGGGTCGCGGTCATTGCCGGCAAAGGCGATCAACTCGCCGTTTGGCGACCAGGGTTCATCGGCGAGAAAGTACTGCACCTCAGGTGTATCGGTCAGCGCCTCGGCTTCGCCCCCATTGGCTGGCATCAGGAAAAGCTGATGCTTCTCGTTACCCTGGAAGTCGGCGGTATAGAGGATCTGCGTGCCATCGGGCGACCAGGCGAGATCGCGTACGGCGTTATCGGTATAAAAAGTGAGCTGGGTCTGCTCGCCGCCGTCCATCGGCTGCAACCAGATGTTGTACTGCCCGGAGCGGTTGTTGATGACCGCGAGCTGGGCGCCATCGGGAGAGAACGACGCGCCGCCGCCGTAGGTGACGACGGCGGCGAAATCGTCCATGGTCGGGAGGGCGGTGATCGTTTCTGTAGACATGTGTGCGGAGTCCCTTTTGATTGCAGGGCGAGACGTTTGAAGGTGATTGTAGGAGAACGCGCGCAACGAGCTCGCAACGCAACAATGCCGCTCCCGTAGGAGCGGCATTGTTGCTCATGGTTCGCAGTGACTCGTCGAACGCGGATTCCCCGCTGGACTTCAACCGTCGATGCGGTTGGGCATTGGCTTGGCGCGACGGGAGAGCGCGACTCCGGAGACGAGCGCCCCAAGTGCCAGGGACAACCAGGGCAGCGCCTGCTGAGCCGGGTTCACCGGAACGTGACCTGAACCGGTCGCCGGCAAGACCGCAACCTCGGCAGTCGTGCGCGGCTCGCCCACGGGGGCATCGGCCTCCCCAAATGGGATCGTGATGAACTCGATGGTGGGACAGGTCGATTCGCCGCCGCACCCGCCGATGGGAATATCGGCCACGTTGATGACCAACGGAGCGTATCCAGCAGCCGGAGCGAAACCAACCGGTTCGAAGTCCAGCTTGGTAATGGTGAGCGTTGCATCAGCCGGGGCGTTAAAAAAGAAACCGGGCACCAGACTGGTTGGCGCTGTCGTCAAAGGACTATCCGCGAGTGGCACCCCATCTGTCAGGACCTCGAAGGTTGCGCCGGTGAGGATATCGCATTCCGAATAGGGATCCGAATCGAGACTGGGACAGGCAAAGGCAACAAAATTGATGCCAACCTCGCCCTCGGCTTGCGCTCCCACAGACCCGGTGGTCGACGCGAAAAGCGTCAGCATTACGAGCGCGGCTGCCGCGCACCAGATTCTCATTGGACATCGACGGAGCATTCTGCGGTTCCTTTCGAAGTCTTCGTCCTCACCAAGCGGTGGAGATCCCCTGTCCTTCTCTGCTACATACGCTCTACCAGCATGATTGGTTTCTGAAGGAATGCTGAACGATTCTTATCGTCGCAGACAATGCCAGGTAAGCACAGGAAGGAGCGAGGCACTCGATGCATGGGCTACGATTTCGTTGACGCTTCATTCGCCCAGGGAACGACCATGGTCTATCTTCCATCGCAATTCGTCGAAGCCGACCCAAATGCTCTCTATGGCCTGATCGAGGCAAACCCGCTGGGCATGCTGATCACGCTGGGGAGTCAGGGGATCACCGCCAATCCCATCCCGTGCGTGCTCGATCGGGAATGGGGCGAGCAGGGACGGTTGCTCTTGCACGTGGCGCGGAACAATCCGGTCTGGCGCGATTTCGATCCCGAGGTCGCGGCATTGGTTATCTTCCAGGCGGGCGATCGGTACATCACTCCGAATTGGTACGCGAGCAAAAAGACAACGCACGAAGTCGTGCCCACCTGGAACTACGCCATGGCGCAAGTACGCGGTGAGATGATCGTGCATGACGACGTGAAATGGATTCGCGGCCAGGCGGGCAAGCTGACGAAGATGATGGAAGCTGGCGAGCCGGTGCCCTGGAAGATGGTGGACGCCCCACGGGAGTACCTCGAGGGAATGCTGGAGGATATCGTGGGGATCGAGATTCCGATCCGTTCGCTGATCGGCAAAGTCAAAGCAAGTCAGAATCGCACCGAGGATGATGCGGCTGGAGCCGTCGCCGGCTTGCGGAAACGCGGCTCAGCGGCGGATTTGGCGATGGCAGATTTGATCGAGCGGGCGCGATCGACCCGGTAATCGCAGGATATGTCTGACCGCGTGGCAGTTCCCGATCTGGCATGCTGATCATGGCGCAAACCCACGGGTGAATCCCTGGGCTAAAACTCCTTTCTGCCAAGGATCGTTCTCGGAAGGGTGACGATTCTGCTGGCGCCAGGGTAACCACAGGGGGTTACCCCTACCGACACACGAGGACTCATGACTGTGAATCGACCCGATAAGCACGATCCGCAGTCGATGGCGTTTGCGACGCAAGCGGTTCATCTTGGCAATGCCATCGATCCCGGCAGCGGGGCGATTCGCACACCGCTGGTGATGGCGAACTCCTATGCGCTACCGGACGATCCGACCGGGATGGAC
>JBBQPB010000036.1:0-11358 GCA_038331435.1 Thermomicrobiales bacterium
CGGCGTGCGCAGATGATGAATATGGTCAACGACGGGCGCGGAAACGTGCGCCTCGAGTTCGCTATTCCTACCCGCGGCCTGATCGGCTTGCGAAACTCCTTTTTGACCGCCACCAAGGGTAATGGCGTGATCGCCTCCCGCCTGATCGGCTTCGAGCCCTTCTACGGGGCAATCGATTCGCAGCGCACCGGCGCGCTGGTCGCCTCGGAAACCGGTATCTCGCTTGCCAACGGTATCGCCAACGCTCAGGAACGCGGAGTCATCTTCATCGACCCGCAGACTGAGGTCTACGCGGGCATGATCGTCGGACAGCAACCGCGACAGGGCGACCTGGCCGTTAACGTCTGTCGAGCAAAGAAGCTCACCAACATTCGTTCCAGCACCTCGGACATCGCTATCAAGCTCACCCCGCCAGTGCTTCTGAGCCTGGAGCAGTCGCTCGACTTCCTGGCCGACGATGAGCTGCTGGAAGTCACGCCGAAAGCTTACCGACTGCGCAAGCGCCTCCTCTCCGCCGACGATCGCGCCAAGGAACGCAAGCGCGCGCAGATGCAGCCGAACGCGTAGCGGCTGCAAGGGGAAAGAGAAGCGTAGACAAAGCTGGGTGGCCAATTGGCCACCCAGCTTTTCTCTAGCGATTCATCCTTGCACTTGCCCGCTAGTGGCAGCAATGCCCGTTCGTATGCTTCGGCGCGGGAGCCGGAACGTCCAGGGCCGGGTTCTGATTGAAGAATCCCGACGGCATAAGCATGAAGCGGGTATACGCGACCGGCATCACCGGCCAGTCCTCCAGGCGCGGCTGATGGTGCGAGCCGAGCGAGTACCAGACGACGATATCGGTATCCTCGATCAATCGATCGGCTGCGGTCCAGGCTGGCAATCCATCGCCGCCGGGGTGCTGGTTCGGGTAGTCGCCGGCCGCATGCATTTCACCGTCAGCAAACGGCGTCACCCAAAGATGCCTGGTCATGAACGCCGCACGTTTTCCAATACTGGAAGTGGCCGGCGCGAACGATCCAACATTGCCGTGCGGAACCAGCCGGTAACCAGTCGGTTCGCCAACCGCGTTTAGCTTGCTCGGGTTGATGACCTTCCAGGTGCGTCCACGCAACGGATCGATCAGCTGCTGGGCTTCCAATTCGGTTTTGAGCATCGTCTTGACGGTGTGGAATGCCGATCCGACTGGATTGCTCGGGCCTTGCTCGTCAGCCTCAGCGTGCTCTTCGAATATCGAGTTGTCGACGCCGTCGATATCGAGATCGAGCCGAAAATTGAAGACATGCTGATGTATCGGTCCATAAAGTCCGTCGGCATTCAAGAGTTGGCCATGCGTCGGTTTGTCCCCAGGTGCCACGGCTCCGGTCGACAGGATGCCGGTGAGTTTGACCTCACACTCGATATTGCCATCCTGATAGAAGTACCAGAAGAAACCGTAGTCATAATTTCCAATCGTGGAAAAGGACGAGATGACGAGGCGGCGGGAGCGGCGCACTTCGGTTTTCTCAGTGCGCCAGTTGTAGTGTCGCCAGAGCACGCCGAAGTCTTCCTCGTGCATGCAGATTGCATTTTTCAGGGTGTAGGGGTTGCCGTGCGCGTCAACCAGCGCGGCGTCGAAATAATAGATCTCGCCCAGGCAGTCGCATCCGAGGGTGAGCGAATTGGCGAGTGCCCCAAAATTGAGCTCGCCGATGTCGAACACATTCTTGCGTGCATGGATCAGCGCAGGATCGCCATACGGCACGATCATTTCCGAGACCGCTCCGCGGTACATGATCGAGCGGACCTGCTCGCCATCGTCCCAGCCGACCGTGCGTATTACCAACCCCTCGCGTGGCGTGAATCCGACTCGAATGCGCCACTTCTGCCACGTCACAAGAGTGCCGTCGACGTCGAAGCTCGCGCCATCCGGCTGGATGATGTCGAGGTTCTTAATGTCGGTTCGCATAGCGCCGACATCTTTCGGCTCGTAGTTGCCTCGCTGTTTCGGTACCGGAGTAATCGGATTGAAATCGTCGATGCGGATGACTTCCTGCGTATTCAGGTCGAAGAGGACGCAAAGGTTTTCCACCGGATGGGCATACCCGTTGTCGTCGTCGTGACCGTCTTTGACCCAAACGAGGCCGCGCACCCAACGACGATCGGCGAAGTCCTGCTCATCGTCGTACGCACCCGATGTCCACGGATCGATCCAGCAAAGATCCAGATCGGTGACGCCGCGCCGCGCCATCGCGGCGCGGAATCCGTCGTGCTGCCGCACCGCCGTTTCGATACTGAATATCTCAGGCATGGTGAATGGCGGCTGCCCCGCGGAGATGACCGAACGTTCGAGCATCTTGCCATGGGTGAGCGAAACGAAAAATTCGAGATTGCGACGCTCAGCCTGGTCGATCACCACCGCTTTGGCGACACGGTCGAGCTGGCCGTTCGGCGAGCCACGTTCCATCGCGAGAACAATCGCCTTGGGCGGTTCTAGCAGCTCAACCGAGCTATAGAGATAACGATCGGTACCGGTGCTGGAGGCACGGATGAGTCGAACTACTTCGGCGATCTCATCGACCGAAAGAGGATCGAGCACATGTGTTATTCGACTGGCGATGTCGACCATCAGTTGCTCCTTGATTTGCTGCCAATTGAAGTGATGCGGGAATGAGGCCCCGCCGAGCGTTTCACTTTCTATCATACGTCGCCGGCCACAAACCCTTTGGAGAAAGACTGACCAATACCATCAGTCGAGTTCGTGCAAAGCGACGCATATCAGATTTGACCTCGCCCATCAACGAAGTATCCTAGGCCGCTGGACCCGCTTCCTCATTATGTGCCGTACAGCATTCCTGCGGGACGATCGATCGGATTCCCCAAGTGCCCTCGCGCAAGCTCAATCAAAAGCTCGTCGTCGCCGTGGTTTACGTCTGCGGCATGATGATGAACTCGCTCGATTCGACGATGGTCACCGTTGCGTTTGCCACACTCGGCCGCGAGTTCGATCGCACCCCGGCGGAGATGCAGGGCATTCTGATCGGATACCTGGTCAGTATGGCAATGTTCATCCCCGCCTCGGGTTGGCTGGGAGACCGCTTCGGCACCAAGCGTATTTTCTTGCTGGCGCTGGCCATATTCACCACCGGTTCGTTAATGAGCGCCATGGCGCAGAGCTATGAAATGCTGGTCGGCACACGCATTGTTCAAGGTGCCGGAGGAGGCCTGCTCATACCCGTCGGAATGGCGATGCTCTATCGCACCTTTCCCCCGGAAGAGCGGGTTCGCATCTCGCGCATGCTCATGTTCGCGCTCATTATTGGACCCGCCCTCGGACCGCTGGTTGGGGGATTTCTGGTCGAGCAATTCTCCTGGCACGCTATCTTTTTCGTAAACGTTCCAGTCGGTGTTGCCGCGTTCATCTTCGGCATGCTCTTTCTCGAGGAACACACGGAAGAAGCTCCGGGCGGATTCGATGTTGCGGGGTTCGTGCTTGGCGGTTTTGGACTCGCAAGCCTGATGTTTGCGCTCAATCAGGGAACGAGACAGGGCTGGATGGCGCCGCTGGTAATTGGCGCCGCAACGCTCGGTGCAGCACTGATGGGGGCATTTGTCTTCGTCGAGTTGCGCCAGACCGAACCGATGGTGCAACTGCGGCTCTTCAAAAACAAGCTCTTCGGTTCCACCGCCGTGGTGTCGTTTTTTTCGTCCGCAGCGTTTCTGGGCATCCTCTTCGTAACCCCGGTGTTTCTGCAAGAGGGTCGCGGTGTCAGTCCGCTGGAGTCGGGGTTGACGACATTCCCGGAGGCAATCGGGGTGGTCTGCTCGACGCAGCTTGTTGCGCGGCTCTATCCCCGGTTTGGGCCGCGCCGCATGATGGTCGGGGGCATGGCCGGACTCGGCTTTGTCGCGTTGCTGATGTCACGGTTGACGCTCGAAGGGGGGCCGTGGACAGTGCGCATCCTGATGTTTTCGCTCGGCATCTGCATGGCGTACATCTTTCTGCCCAATCAGGCTGCCAGCTTGGCCACCATCTCCAAATCGGAAACGGGCCGCGCCTCGACGTTGTTCTCGGTCCAGCGCCAGTTGGGCAGTGCCGTCGGAATCGCGGCAATTGGCAGTGTGATGGCAATTGTCGGCACGACCGTAGGTGGCACGATCGGCGGACCGCCCAACATCAACGCGTACCATGCGGCCTATCTTGCTGCAGCGGGAATCGCATTCGTGGGGTCGCTTCTGGCGCTGCGGGTTCCGGACAGCGAAGCGGCGCATACGATGGTGCGGCACACGAAGTCACGATTGAGAAGCGAACCTACACATTCCGAACCGGTTGCCGATCGGTCCAGCGCGGGCGGTTGAGTCCGATGCCCGCAAATTTCAGCTCCCCGGCACCTGATCGAAGTTGCGGTTGGTTTTCTACTGTTGGGAGTATTCTGTTTGGGCAGGAGCTTCCACCGCCATATCGAAAAAGGCGAGATTGTCTGTTGTAATCACGTCGACGCCCATCGACGTCAGCTCGACAAGTCGCGGTACGTCGTTGACCGTCCAGGCGTCGATCAGGTAACCATGTGCCTTGAGCTCTTCGACCCGCGATAACGTAAGCGCCCATTCCGGGATGGAGATGCCATCCACGCCGTCGATCCGGCCACCTTGCTCGAGCAACAGATCCACATCGATCCCAGTCGAAAGAGAGAGGATCTGGATGGTGTCTGGCAGTTGATGGTCCAGATAGACAAGAGCGTCCTGACTCTTGGAAACGATGAGAATTTGCTGGCCCGTCGGTCGGGCCTTAATGAACCGAACCAGTGAATCGAGCGCATTCTGGCCGGTCGATTTCAGGTCGAGCTTCAACACGGTTGCCCCGGCCGAGTAAGCCCAGGCATCGCGCAATCGCGGCACTTGCCAGGCTCGCTTGGGCATGATGTTCGCGGGCGCTTTGTGCGTGGCATAAAGCACGCCATCGACATAACGAACATCGATCTCGATACCGGCGGCGTTCTGGCCAATTGCTCGTCTAGACGTATCTTCCTGGTCTCCGGCATTGTGGGCAACCAGCAGTACAGGAGGCAAATAGATCGGAGATGAACCGGAATAGGGGGCGTAGAACTGGATTTGGCGTTGCCCGAAAATAGCCTGCCGCGCTTCGAGCGACCAATCTTTCCCGATGAGCACCGTGAGCGCAAGAGCAGTTGCCACGACGATACGAATCGTGTGTGCGAAGAACGGTGAGATTGTACGGTTACGGTCGATCATGGCATGCGTGCTTTGCGCGTGAGGAACTCGATGAGATGGGCGCGGCCGGGAGTGCGTGATGATCAATTGGCCGCAAGGTGACTACAAGAATGGTACTTCTACGATTTGCAATGAGACGTATACGTTCGTGACCGCAAGTCGCGACGAAAGAACCCGCCAGCCGCAACCAAACAAGGCGCGGATCAGATGTGTTAATGCGCTTGCAACAACGATTTGTGCAGCAGGACTACACTTAAATCCATGACCGACTACCGATCCACGCGCCAGACAATACTCATCGACGCAGACGACACCCTCTGGCATAACAACATCTATTTCGAGCATACAACTGAAGCATTCATCGACTATTTGAAACACTCCTCGCTGAGTCGAGACGACGTCAGACAAGTGATCGTCGAGATCGAGCGGGCCAATCTGAAGACCAAGGGATATGGAGCGGAAAGTTACGCGGGTAATCTGGTCGAGGCGTATCGCCGGCTCTCCGAGCGGGAGATCGACCAGCAACAGCTAGACAATGTTTTCAACTTCGGGATGAGCATTCTCGATGCTGACATCGAGCTGCTGCATGGCGTCAGTGAAACGCTGGAGGAGTTGAGCGCCCGGCACGAGCTGGTGCTTTTCACCAAAGGAAATCCAGACGAGCAATTCAGCAAGATCGAGCGATCAGGGATCTCTCACCATTTCAATCACATCGACATCGTGCCAGAAAAGGATGTTCGCGCGTATATCGACGTGATCTCCATGGTCGGCGCTATCACTGACCATACCTGGATGGTTGGCAACTCACCCCGATCGGATATCAACCCCGCGATACGTGCCGGCATGGGCGCTGTCTTCATTCCATACGAGCTCACCTGGATTCTTGAGATCGAGGACATTTCCGAAACCAACGGTCGCTTCCTCCAGCTCGAACGCTTCCCGCAGCTCACAAAGCATTTCTAGCTCGAGTTCCGTGATCTTCGCCAATCAGAAAGAAGGGCGCTTCAAATGCGGCCAACTGCCGGTCGGTTGGGCTGAACAGTTCGCAGAGCACGGGGGTCCTTAGCGGCTGCAAACGCCGGTTTTCTTGCCGTGTGCCTACTTGACAATGATCGTCCCTTGCATGTTCGGGTGGTAGGAGCAGTTGTAAGTAAAGCTCCCGGCTTTCTTGAAATCGAAGCTGTAGCTTTCACCCGGGTTCAGATTTCCGGAATTGAACTCGCCATCGTCCGCGGTCGCGGTGTGCGCCACCGAATCGATATTGGTCCAGGTCACGGTTGATCCTACTGGAACCTGGAGCTCCTTCGGATTGAAAGCGAAGTTCTTGATCTCGATCGATAACGCGCCGGTTGCCGACTTTCCTCCGGCGTTTGCCGCGTCGGCCGCTCCAGAACTGACTGTATCGCTGGCTCCCGCTGCACTCGAAGCAATCTCGGTTGCAGCGGCGCTACTCACCTCGGGCCCTCCAATGGTGCTCGACCCAGGTTCCGGGGTAGGCACGTCGCAGGTGGAAATCTCCACAATGTTCGGTGCGACGTGCATCGGTTGGTTCCGACTCAGATCGACCCGCACGATGCCGCCGAGATTGCCAGTAGCGCCGAATGCCGGTGTCGACACGTAAAGTGCGCCATCCGGACCAGTCGCCATCGCAATCGGGTAGTCGAGTCCCGTGAGCACCTCTGTCAACGTATCGGGACCAGTTTGCTTGACGATTCGCCCACTGTTCGGTTGAACATAGGGAACGTCCTTGCTATTCCCGGTCGACATTTCGAGCGCATAAAGATCGCCCGCCGGGCTGACTGCAAGTCCGGTCACCATCGTGAGACCTGTCCAGACCGTGGTCACGTTGCCGACTGGGTCGACATTGACGACTTTCGAGCTTCCGTCCGAATAAGGCGCCGGGGTCAGGAATGAGACATAGACGCCGCCGTCTGGCGCCTCGGTCAATCCGGTGGGAACTGGATGCCCTTCTGAGAAATCAACGACGCGGGTGATGGTGCCATCCGGCGTTACCTTGAGCAACTGACCGCTATTCGATTCGAGCACCCAGAGGAAGCTGTCGCCTGCGATCATGGCAAACGTTTCGCCTTCCGGTCCCTGATCGTATGCCGGATTGGAGACTGGATTCTTCTTGATCCAGTCACGGGTATCAGCGACGAGATTCAGCGACCCATCGGGTGCTACGGAATAGATGCCATTCGGGAAATCGGGGAAGAGCATGGCCGAATCGCCGCCATCTTGCAGGATATAGAGCGTCCCTTCGAGGAAGGCAACTGCGGCCGGCCCTTGATCATGCCCACTCATGCCGCGGGTCGATGGCAGCCCGCTCGCCACGACCATCGGACAACCAAGCGTCACGACATCGTCGCGCACGACGATGCGAACTACGCTTGCGGTTTTGCCCGCAAAATCGGGAATCGGGGTCGCCAGGTCACTTTTCGGACTGGAAAACGCGACCGATCCACCGGTTCCAGCGAGCGCGACGTACATGGTGCCATCACCATCCCACGTCATTCCTCGCGGGTTCTCTAACCCTCCGGCATACAGGCTGATTCCCGGCGAGCTCGCCAAGGGCGACGCGATCGACACCGGTGACGCTTCGGGAGAGCCCAGGGGAACCGCCTCAGGAGTCGCGTCCTGTGCAGAAAGCGATCGCGAAATGAGCGCGGTGCTCAACAGCAGCGCTCCAAGAAGCATGAACGTTATCCATCGACGCATCGGGCAATCTCCGTCAGTTTGCTGGCATAGGTTGAAACGCTATGGGACGACCTCGACGGTCGCCATCATGCCGAAGTCCTCATGGGAAAGGATGTGACAGTGGTAGACGAACTTGCCGTCGAAGTCGGCAAAGCGCAGGCGAATCGTCACTTCACTATTGGGCGGCAAATTGATCGTGTCGTCATAACTGGCCGCATCCACGGCCTGTCCATTCACCGCAACAACCTGGAAGTCGTTCACGTGAATATGGAAGGGGTGATAATGCGTGCTTTCGTTCTTGACGAGCCATTCTTCCAGCGCGCCGAGCTTAACCGTTTGGTCGACTCGGTTCGGATCAAAGTGCTTACCGTCGATTGCAAAGAACAAGGGCGGTCCAAGCTCTTGAAAAGCCGTGATGCGATAGTGATCCGGCGTCTCCAGGCTCAGATCTTCGAACGGAAATAGATCGGTTGGCAGCGGTTGTGGCACGAGCGCCGTTCCATCGACCACCATTGTCCCCAGCAGGAACTGCGGCTGCGTTTGATAGTCGATGCCCCATGGCAGACTAACCAGTTGGTAGCTGCCCGGGGTTTCGCTCGCCTGCACCAGCACTTCGACCCGTTCGGCCGGACCAAGCAGGACTTGACCAACCGGAACGACTTGCTTGCAGGTATTGCCGTCCTTGGCGATCTCATGCAAGGTATGCCCCTGGAGTTGTAGCAACAGAAAATCGTCCGCGCAGGCGTTTGCGATGCGCCAGCGCTGGGTTTCGCCCGGCTGAATGGAGATCGTCGGTTGATATTGCCCATTGATCGTGTGCAGCCGCGTCGCCGGCGACTGCTGCTCGAACGGGATCATGTTGCCGTTGCCGTCGTATTGCGATCCTTGTACGTAGAGAATGCGATCGGTCAATCCAGCAACACCGTCGACATTGTCCAGGCCGCCCTGGATGATGATTGCCCCGGTCAAGCCGGCAGTCGTTTGGACAGCGGTGTTGCCATGGCAGTGGGGGTGATACCAATAGGTGCCGGGTGGATGGTTGGCGGGGATGTGGTACTCGTAATCGAGGGTCTCGCCAGGTCCAATATGCAGGAAGATGTTGTCCGAGTTGTCCTTGGGCGAGACATGAAACCCGTGGGTATGCACATTGGTGCAGTCGTCCAGCTTGTTGATAACGGTGTTCTTCCAGGTGTCGCCCGGATTCAGGACAATCGTCGGACCGGGGAAGCTCGCATTCGGCACCGCGCTGAGAACGCTTTGCCCGGCAAACATCACCGGGCTCACCGCCATGGTCATGGTGGTTTCGAGCACACCGCTCTCGCTGGAGAACCGCTCAATATCGGCCAATGGTTGGCCGGTGATCGGCACGAACGGTGGTCCCGCCGCCACCGGGCTGGCGCCACCCGAAGTCGTGCCATGCCCGGGATGCGCGCCCGCAAGTGGGGAAGCAGATGGAGTGGCATCGTCCGCCAGCGCGAACCGTTCTGCCCCAATTGCAAGACCGAGTCCGGCCACGCTTGTAGCTCCAACGCCAATGGCGGCACGGCGAGAAAGACGGTGCGGAGTCTGCGCGTCGCAGGGTTCTTGAGGTGACCGCATCTGTTCCCTTTCCGAAAGAAACACTGCAAGACCGATACGGGGCTACGAGACCGTGGAAATATGCTTGGCTACCCTATCATCCTAGCAAACTCGGAACCCTTTGGCTTGCGAGCCGATTTCCCGAAACGGAACTTGCCCAAATTCGCTTTTGTGCTCCAGGAACCTGCTGACCCATGCCTGATCTGCCGTCATCGTTTTCCGTTCCCGCCGCACGCGCCTTCCTGCTCGCAGCCCAGGGAATCGAACCCGGTCCAAGCCGCCCCGCAACCCGAGCCAGTGTGCGTGAATCGATCCAGCTCATGGGGCAACTGCAAATCGACACGATCTCGGTTGCCAACCGCAGTCCGTATCTGGTGCTCTTCAGCCGAATCGGTGCGTACGAAACCGTGTGGCTGGAACAGCTTCTTCAGGGTGGGAAAATATTCGAAGCCTGGTCCCATGAGGCCTGTTTCCTGCCGATCGAGGATTACCCGTTTGCAGCAGCACGCTTCGCCGAAGAAAAGCCCTGGCGCAAACGCAATCGAGCTTTTATCGAGGAGCATCAGGACAAGGCGACCGAACTCATCGAGCTGATTCGGGCTAACGGTCCGGTGCGGTCGGCGGATTTCGAACGCCAGGCGCCGCGTAGTGGAGGCTGGTGGTCTGAGCGCAAGCACGAAAAGCTCATTTTGGAAGGGCTGTTTGCTGATGGTCGCGTGATGATCGTGCGGCGAGAGAACTTTCAGCGCGTCTACGGGCTGAGGGAGATGGTTCTGCCGGAATGGCAGGACCATCACGCCGCATCGCTGGACGATACCGACGACTTCATGGTGGCCAAGTCGATCGCGGCTCTGGGGGTGACCACGAACCGTTGGGTCTCCGACTACTACCGTATGCCGGTCGCGCGTTCTAGCGCCGCACTCAAGCGCTTGCTCGATCGTGGCATTGTGCTGGACACCACGATCGATGGATTGGGCATGGCGTACGTCCATGAGTCGAACATCAGGCTGGCCCGGAAAGCGGTGAGAGGAAAGCTGGAACCGCAGCGGACGGTGCTGCTCTCGCCGTTCGATCCGATCGTCTGGCATCGGTTGCGAGCATCGGAACTCTTCGGCTTCGATTACCTGATCGAGTGTTATACGCCGGCACACAAGCGGATCTACGGGTATTTCACGTTGCCGATCCTGCATCGAGGCGAGCTGGTTGGTCGACTCGATCCCAAGGCACATCGCGCGAGCGGGGTATTCGAGGTCAAGGCATTGCACCTCGAACCTGGGTTTACTCCTGACGAGCGATTCGTCGCTGAACTGGCGAAAACGCTGACCGAGTTCGCAGCGTGGCACGGAACTCCAGAAGTCCGTATCACGCAGACGAATCCGGTCGATCTGCGGGATGAATTGCAAAACGCGCTCTAAATCGAAGGGTGCATCCAGCCTGGCCCCGGTGCTGGCGCGAACTCGGCAGCGGGCAACGGCTCGAGGTAACTCTCCGCCTGCAGGTTGAAGAGCTCCGAGTAACGTCCCCCCAGTATCATCAGCTCGGCATGGGTGCCGTCCTCGATAAGCTTGGCGTTCTCCAGCACCAGAATCCGGTCGGCGCGGCGCGTGGTCGAGAATCGGTGCGAGATGAAGATCGCCATCCGCCCCTCGGCCAGATCCTTGATACGGGCAAATAAATCGTGCTCCGCTTCGGCATCGAGCGCGGAGGTGGGCTCGTCCAGAATGAGAATCTGGGCATCGCGCATGAAGGCACGCGAGAGCGCGATCCGCTGCCACTCACCACCGGAAAGTTGATGACCGTCTTCGAACCATTTGCCAAGCACCGTATCGAACCGATCCGGCAGCCCTTCGATCAAACCCGTGGCTCCGCCCCGGG
>JBBQPB010000037.1:0-11096 GCA_038331435.1 Thermomicrobiales bacterium
GGTGTCTCTGGGGCCGATTTTTGCGCTCTGCGAGAATTTATGATCGCCCCCCTCATGGCGCCATCGCTCACTAACGCGATGGAGTGCGCCCAATCTGACGACTCCTCTTCCAAAAGCTTGGTAGCATTTGGAAGGAACAGACCCGCTTGCAATGGAGCGAGCCTCCTCTACAACCCGCTCGATGCGATTCCCTGATGGGGTCGGGATCAGCACGTTTGCGTGAAACGAGAGCATCCCATTGGCCCGTGACCGACATGTGAAAATCGTAACCACCCTCGGACCTGCTGTTGCTGGCCGCGACAAGCTGCGGGAGCTCATGATCGCGGGAGCGGACATGGTGCGCGTCAATGCTGCGCATGGCACCAATGATGAGCGGGCGAAACTCATAGAGGATGTGCGTGCCGTCAGCCACGAGCTGGGACGGCAAGTGCCCATTCTCTTCGACCTGCGCGGACTCAAGATCCGCACTGGTCCATTGACGAACGACGAAAAGATTCCGATCGGACGTGGCAGCGTGGTCGAGATCGTGCCCGAGCCAGTGCCCGCCACCTCCAAACGGATCGGCATCGACTATCCCGAGCTGTTGAATGTGGTGCAATCCGGCAGCCGGTTACTGATTTCTGACGGTCTGATCGAGTTGCTGGTGGATCGAGTCGATCGCGATAAAGCGGTCTGCAAGGTCGGGCGTGGTGGTCTTCTGATGGGTCGGCAAGGCGTCACACTGCCAGGGGCGTTTCTGGGCAGCGGATCGCTGACGCCAGGTGACCGCGAGGATATTCAATTCGCGGTCAAGCAGGATGTCGACTTCATTGGGTTGAGCTTTATCAACGATGCCAGCGACCTGGTGATGGCGCGTGGCGTGGCAGCGGCCCATGGAGCGAGCCCTCCGGGTTTGATTGCCAAGATCGAGCGGCCCGATGCGCTGCAAAACGTGCGCGATATTGCGCAGCAGGCCGACGGCATCATGGTGGCCCGTGGTGACCTGGGCGTCCAGCTCCCACCGGAAAAAGTGCCGCGTGCGCAGAAAGACATTATCTCCTGCTCGAATGCGTTGGGTGTACCGGTCATCACCGCCACTCAGATGCTGGAATCAATGATTACCCAGCCGATGGCCACTCGTGCCGAGACGAACGATGTTGCCAACGCGGTGTGGGACGGCACCGACGCGGTCATGCTTTCCGCCGAATCGGCAGTTGGGCTCTTCCCGATCGAAGCGGTCGAAACCATGGCGCGCATCATCATCGAAGCGGAACGGGATGGGCCAATTCGCACCGCCGCGGCACTCGAACCAATTCCGACCCGTGGTGACACCGCACTTGCGATTGCCGATGCGATTGCCCGGGCGGCGTACGAGCTCGCCGAGAGCGCGCATATTCAGCGGATCGTTGTGTTTACCTTGACCGGAAGTGCCGCCAAGCGCCTTGCGAAATATCGCCCCTCGGCGCCGATCATTGCAGTGACCAATGACGAAACCACCTCGCGGCGGTTGAATATCGTTTGGGGTATCACGTCCATTGTGGTTCCGTTGGAACAGGACCCGGATCTCATGTTCCGAAAGACCGGCAAGCGGATTGTCGAACTCGGACTTGGGGAAAAGGACGACTACACCCTGATCGTCGGTTCGCTGCCGATGATGCGCGTCGCTGGCAAGACGAACTTGCTGCATATTCGCCGGCTGGGAAGTTAGGAGTTGGGTAGCGAGAGGCGGTACCTGGCAATTGACTCGCCAACTCCTCCCTCACGCTCGCTAACTCCTCGGTAGCGACACGACCACCATCGGCGAACCGGGATTGCCGCGGGAGACGAGAAAGCTGCCACCCTGAATTTCGATCAGGCGGCCGGCAACCGCGAGGCTCAGGGCTGATTCTCGGCGGCGATGAGCCGATTCCCAGCGCACGCGGGAAGCGACATCGGTTGGTTGCTCGCCGGGTTGCTCCAATGCGGCGATCTGGATGAACTGACCGGACTCACGCATCTCGACCGCAAGTTGCGCGCCGTCAGGCGTTTCGGAAAGCGCATACGCGATCAACGCTTCGAGGGCGCGCAAGGTCTGATCCGGATCGACCAGCGCTCGCGGTGCTGCGAAGTCGACTCGCGGGCCAATCATGACGTTGCGGGTCGACGCACCGGGTTGCAGCCGTTCGCAGACCGCGATGACCATCTGCGCCAACGCTACCGGCTGCATGCGCAGGGTCACTTGCCCGCTTTCCAACCGCGCAATTTCCTCGACCTCATCGATACGCCGTTGCAGACTGGCTGTCTCTCGGTTGAGCGCTTCGAGATGTCGCAGCGTGACCAGCGGGTCGCCTCCCGTGCCGGACGACATCGATTGAGTGATGCTGCGCAAACTGTCGATTGGGATTTGCGCATCTGCGGCGATGGCAAGGAGCAGGCTTTCGCGGGCGCGGTCCTGATTCGACTGGCGAGTCGCAGACGATTGTGCTCGCGACGCCAACAGATTCACCGCGGTCGCGGTCTGCGCGATCTCCAGATTCCCCGTCTCAGACAGCCGTGCTTCGAAATGTCCCCCCGCGATTCCAGATGCCCTGATTGCGAGATTTTTGAGGGGCCGTGCGTCCAGCCATGCAGCAGCAACCGCATAAATCCCAGCAATCAGCACGGCGGAGGCAAGCATCAGCCAGATGAGGCGGCGGTCAGTGCTGGAATCTGTATGGCGCCAGATCGGAATCACGGCGGTGGTCGCCAGCACTATCGTGGTGAGTATGCCGGAGATAGCCAGGCGCACGGCATAGCGGCCGTCAGCGGCGCGATCGACCACCCACAGCAGGAATACGCCGGCAATCAGTGCAAGTCCTGCTCCGGCGGCGAGCCACCGGGCCAAATGGAGCAGATCGCGCGCCCCCAGATGCAGCCAGACTGCCGCGACGGTTAGCGTCGCGGCAAGCGCGACGATCGCGGCAATTGCCAGGATCGCGACCGCACGTCCCGTGGCAGGCAGTGCCTTCACGCTGCCTTTACCATGGTTCATCACCGGGAACCTGTTGGCCACCAAACCGCCCTCGTTCGCCGTGATCCGCCGCGGCCAGCAACGCGAGCTGATCGAGGAAGATGTCGAACTCGGTCTCCGGCTGGTAAAAGCGAAAGCGGCCGATTTCGATGAGCGCTTGCTGGCCCGGAGTGAACGACGATCCGATCGCCGCATAGCGGGAGAGTGTCATCAGGCGGGAATCGTCCGCCGGCAATGCCGCCACCCACCCGGCCATTGCATCGAGACCGGCGGCGCTCACCAGATTGCGTTGATCGCGCAGGTCATCCTGATAGCGGGATCGGCGCCATCCAGCGATCGAACGGAAATGATCCGCAATCGAAGGACGCAGGTCGAATTCAGTCATACCAGTCTCCTCATACGATCATTGTAGAAGACGATATCGATAAGAACGGATGTTTTGACGAATTGTCACAAAACTATTGCTTTAGATCAGGTGTTCTGATACACTGTGTACGTACACATTTCTGCAGAGAGCAGAATGGCAAGCCATACTGAGAAATGTTGACAACCGCCCCGCGAGCTGACCGATGTGCCGGCGAGACAAGAATCGCCGAAGTTGCCGGAATGTTCTGAAGGAGACCGTCAATGGCCGAACCTGCATATACCGTCGAAGTTCAAGAAATCGAGGAGATCACGCAACCGCGCCGACTGCGCGCCCTGGGGCGCATCATCCCCTGGCCGCTTCAGCCAGCGCCCAGGACGAATGACAACGACTGCCGCACCGGTATCCTGGCCAAGGCTGAGATACGCACCAAGCGGTTCATCGATCATCGCCGGGTCGAGGAAGAGCGGTACAACGCGGAAGTGTTCGCGCCCGATTCGTCACTGCATAGCGTCATGCTGGCACTCACGCAGGCATTCGCCGGGATGGATGAGTTCATCGCCCAGCGACCGGAGGGTGAACCGATCGTGCTGGAAATCCGGCTGCGGGCCTGATCCTTACAGATGTTCGAGTCAGACCCCGTCCCCGATAATGGGAACGGGGTTTTTCTCTGCCTGAAATCGGTCGAGCGTGAAGAGGGAAATATTGTGCTGGGTCGAACCGTCGATCGCGAGATCGGCCAGAATCTCGCCAACCACCGAGCAGAACTTGTATCCATGACCCGAGCACGGTGACGCCACGATTATCCGCTCATCATCCGGCAACGTGTCGATGATGAAGTGTTCATCGGGCGAGTTCGTGAAGATGCAGGTGCGCAGGGCGAGCGTGGGTCCGTTTGCCGCCGGAGTGTAGCGGCTCACAAATGCACGCAGAATTTCCTCATCCGCCAGATCGGGGGCGCGCAGAGGTTCGAGGGGATCGATTGTTTCGTCGAGATGGTGATAGCGGCCGATCTTGAAGCCTGGGTTCCCATAGACCGGGAAGCCGTAATAGCGTCCCTCCGGAACGGTCAGGTTGAAAACCGGGAAAGCCCCGGGGGTGAAAAGAGCTGGTTCGAATGGTTGCAGCCAGGCGAGAACCTGCCGTTCGGGTTTGAGCAGCGATGCAAGTTCGTCGAGCAGGATGCCCATCCAGGCGCCTGCGGTGAAGATCAGCTTTTCAGTGTGGTAGATGTCACGCGTGGTGCGGACCGAAATACCATTTTCAGTTGCCGTCCAGTCGAGCACTTCTTCTCGGCCATGAATTTCCGCCCCGAGCTTCATCGCTTCTTCCGCGTGTTGCACGATGCAGCGTTCGGAGAGGAGAAACCCGCCTTCCTCCTGGTAGAGCGCCAGATAGTCGTCGGGAAGCTGGTAGCCGGGAAAGCGCCTGGTCAACTCGGAGCTGGTGAGTACCTCATGCGACAGGTCGTGGAGTTTGCAGGATTCGAGGGCACCGGAGAAAACGATACCGTCAGGTTCGCTGGCGTCGATCGAGCCAGTAATGTGGAGCAGGTGCTCGCCGCACGCGAATTCCAGTTCGCGCCAGAGCTCGTAAGCGCGCTTGAGCAGGGGAACATAGCTGGGGTCCTCGTAATAGGCGAGGCGAATAATGCGGTTGATGCCGTGCGACGATCCGCTTGCATGCGGGATATCGAACTGATCGAGACCCAGCACCTCCTGGCCCCGCCGGGCAAGTTGCCAGCAGGCAGCCGAGCCCATTCCGCCCACGCCGACGATGATCGTGTCAAAGGCACTGGTCATGCGGAGGAATCTCTCGCTTCATCGGGCGTGAGATCGACCGGACCCTCCGCGTCATCTTCCGGCTGATCGAACTTCTCGATCAACTCCTCGAGCGCCTCGACGTCCTCTGGTTCGTCGTCATCGACCAATGTTTCGGTCAGCTTGGGTCCGTTCGGTCCGGTCACGACCTCGATATCGTCGGCCCAGACGCGGAGGACTGCCGAGATCATGGCAGCTATCGACGGACCGAGCAAGACGCCGGGTATTCCCAGGAGCTTGCCTCCGATCAGCACCGAAATCAAGCTGGTGAACGGCGAGATGTTCAGCGTGCGGCCGAAGACGCGTGGCGAGGTCACGTAGTTTTCGAATTGCTGGTAAGTCGTGCAAGCGACGATGACGATCAGTGCCCCGGTGGTGCTCACGGTGAGCGCGAGAATGGTAAAAATCACCGTTGCTATTGTTGCGCCGACGATAGGAATCGCGTCCAACACGAACGCGATTACCGCCGCAACCAACGGGGACGGAAGTCCGAGCGCCGTGAAAATGATAAAGGTGAAAATCGCGAAGAGGCTCGAGTTGATGCCCTGGCCGATGACGTAACCGCTAACCACCCGGGTCACTTCCGGCGCCATCCGGCGGACCTTTTCCTCCTGGCCCTCGGGAAGCACGCGGCCCAACGAGCGAAGAACCTGTTCTCCACCAGTCAAGGTGAAAGCGGCCACAGCGAAGGCAGTCACGATGCCGGCCAGAACGCTAAAGACCGTTTGGCCGCCGCTAATGGCTTGTTCGACATTGATGTCGACTTCGGTGACATCGGCGCCGCTTGTTTGCCGATCCACGTACGTGATGACACGGTTATAGAGCTCTGGCTCCCGCGGTTTGAGCCACGCAAAGGCGTCGCGCGCGTGTTGCGGCGTGTTGTTCCAGAAGTCTGCGGCTTGTTGGATCAGCGACGGGATGATGGCTGCGATGACGAGCGACAGGACCAGGAGGACGCCGAGCAAGACGATGACCACGGCGAAGCTACGGCGCACGCCTTTCCGCTCCAGACGCTGCACCAAAGGAAAGAGCGCAGCAGCGAGCAAGAATCCGAGGAAGATCTGGAACAAAACTTCGCTGAGGCGCATGACCAGCACCAAGAAGCCTATGGTTGCCAGAATTCGGATGATCGTGCGCCACGGAATGTCGATCTCGATCCGCTGTGGCGGTTCGTGACCGCCATGACCATGCAATACATGATCGGGATCGTCCGTTTGCTTCTTCGTGCGCAATCGTTGGGGATTCTTGATGACCGAACTGGGCATGGCTCTCGCTCGCACGCTAAGAACGCGACAATTCTGAGAGTATGCACGATCGAGAAGTGTTGCCCGATATGAGTTGCGACGATGGTTCAAGCGGTAGAGTTTACCGAAATCCAGCCTGACATGACCGAAGGAGCTTGTGTATGTTCACAAACGCGTTCCAGGCGCTCGAAGCAGAGATTCAAACGATCCATGATTTGGAGATGGCGCGCGACCTGCTTTCCTGGGACCAGCAATGCGTGATGCCGGTGGCTGCCAACGATCAGCGGGCGAGTCAGCTGGAAACGCTCTCTGTGCTGATCCACGACCGTAAGACGAGCGACGGCTTAGGCGACTTGATCGCCAAGAGCTCGGACGAAATTGCCGGCACCGCACCCGATTCCTACGAAGCCTCATTGGTGCGTATCGTGCATCGGGACTATGACCTGGATAAGCGGATCCCAACTGAGCTCGCGGGTCGGATCGCGCAGGCGGAGGCGGAGGGTTTTGCCACCTGGCGAGACGCGCGTGCAGAGAACGATTTCCAATCCTTCCTGCCGGCACTGGAACAGCAGATCGCGCTCCGCAGGGAATTCATAGCCTGCTACGACCCGACAGATTCGCCCTATGACGTGTTGCTCGATAAGTTCGAGGAAGGGGCTACGGTCAAGCAGATCGACCCGGTGTTCGACCGTCTCAAACCGCGTCTGATCGCGCTCACCAAAGCGGTGGCGGCGAAACAGGGAAGCGTCAAGGACTCCATGCTGCACGGCTCATTTCCGAAAGAGGCGCAAGAGCAGCTTTCCGAAGATATCGCTGCCAGGCTGGGAGCAACCGAAGCGAGCTGGCGAGTAGTCGAAACGATCCATCCCTTCCAACAGAGCTTTGGAACGCTGGATATTCGTCTGGCGACTCGCTATGACGAGATTTTCTTTTCGACGTCATTTTATGGAACGATTCACGAATTCGGGCACGGGCTCTATGAGGCGCAGATCGACCCAACCTTCAACCGGACCCCGCTCGCGTCCGGCGTGTCGATGACGGTGCACGAGTCACAGAGCCGGTTGCTGGAGAATCTGATCGGTCGGGGACGCCCGTTCATCACCTATGCCTGGCCACAGATTCGAGCGACGTTCCCCGATGCTTTCGATGCGTATTCCGCCGAGGATTTCTACCGCGCGGTCAACAAGATGCAGCCATCGTTTATTCGAGTCGAGGCCGACGAGCTGACGTATGGGTTGCACATCATTTTGCGTTACGAGATCGAGCGAGACATCTTCGAGGGCCGGCTGGAAGCGAAGGATCTTCCCGAGGTCTGGAACGCCCGCATGAAGGAATACCTCGGTGTGGATGTGCCAAACGACGCCATGGGGGTGCTGCAGGACGTTCACTGGTCGGAAGGGCTCTTCGGTTACTTCCCGGATTACCTGCTCGGCTCTGTGCTCGCCGTCCAGATCTGGGAAACGATGCTTGTCGATATTCCCGATCTCAACGAGCAAATCGAAATCGGCGAGTTCGGCGCGCTTCGCGGATGGCTGCAGGAGCACGTGCACTGGAGCGGAAGTAAGTTCACGCCGAAGGAAACGATCGAGCGCGCAGTCGGTGGCCCACTCGATCCGGAGCCGTATTTGCGGTATCTGGAAGGCAAGATCGCGGATTTGTACGGAATTTAGAAAGGATCCGATCAATGGGTATCAAATTTGGCATTTTTACGCCGCAAGGCTGGCGCAGGGACCTGAACGAAATCGCCGATCCGTACGAGCAGTATGAGGCGATGACCAATGTCGCCCGGGTAGCCGATGCGGGAGGGTGGGATTCGATCTGGGTGTATGACCACTTTCACACGACTCCCTATGCGGAGCTCGACACCACTTTCGAATGCTGGACTATCACCTCGACCCTCGCACGCGACACCAAGCGGATCAACGTTGGGCAGATGGTGGGGTGCAATGGCTATCGCAATCCGGCGCTCTACGCCAAGATCTCATCGACAGTCGATGTCGCGAGCAACGGGCGATTGTATGCGGGGATCGGAGCCGGCTGGTATGAGGCCGAGTGGAAGGCGTACGGCTATCCGTGGGTCGAGACGCCGCAACGGATGGGAATGTTCCGGGAGGCGGTTCAGGTCATCACAAAGATGTGGACCGAAGACTATCCCGAATTTCACGGGAAGTACTACACCATCGACAAGCCGATCAACGAACCCAAAGGCATCCGCAAGCCGCATCCAATGTTCTGGATCGGCGGTAGTGGCGAGAAGGTGACGCTCAAGCTGGTTGCCCAATACGCCGACGCCTGTAATGTCATGGGAGACGTCGAGACCGTCGGCCGCAAGCTCGAAATCCTGAAAGGTCATTGCGACACCGTTGGGCGCAACTATGACGAGCTGGTGAAGTCAACCCAACTACGGGTGCACCTGATCGAAGAGGGTGATGATCCTGAACGAGCGACCGAAAAGGTGCGACAGGGGATTCCGTTCGATGAGTTTGCCAGTGGGTTCCTGATCGGCACATCGAAAGATGTGGCTGAAAGGGTCGAGCAGATGGCTGGAGTGGGGATCGACTATGTGATTATGTATGTCACCCGTGTTGCCTACGAACCGGCATTAGTGGATCTACTCGACAGCGAAATTGTGAGAAAGTTCGCCTGACCGATTTCCCGCATTCACGAACGAGGGGACTTCACGAGAAAGTGGGAACCGAGCTACTGAGGTCTCGCACGTTCGGAAAGTCGTCCCTCGAGGTACCACCGATCGCGGTCGGTTGCGCTCCGCTGGGCGACATGCAAGAGACTTTTCTTTATTCCGTTCCCGAGGACCAGGCGATCGCTACTGTGTTGGCGGCGCTTGACAGCCCGATCGACTATATCGATACGGCCGGCTGGTACGGCGACGGTGAAAGCGAGCGGCGCATCGGGATTGCGCTCAGGCAACTGGGTGGTCTCCCGAAGGGCGCGATCCTGCAGACTAAAGTCGGGCGATCGCCGGATTCCTTCGACTTTAGCGGCGAAGTCATCAAGCGACGCTTCGAACGAAGCATGGCGCTCCTCGGCGTCGATCATTTCGATACCGTCTTTCTCCATGGCCCCGAAGCTACTCCGTTCGAAGCGGCGATGTCTCCGGGAGGGCCGGTCGAGGTGTTGCGCGAGTACTACGAGCAGGGCGTGTTCGACCACTTCGGCGTCGCGTCGGACAAGAGCGATATCGATTTGCAGTACCTGAAGACCGGGTTGTTTGACGCGGTCATTTCCTCCAACCGGTACACCTTGCTGAACACCAATTCGGCTGAGCTGTTCACGTACGCGGCGGAGCGGGGTATCGCGGTGCTGAATGCGGCGCCCTATGGAAGCGGAATGCTGTCCCGTGGTCCCCGTGATTACCCGCGCTATGCATATCGCGCCGCGCCGCCGGCGATGATCGAGCGCGCACTCGCGCTCGAAGCGATCTGCGCCCGCTACGGCGTTCCGCTTGCGGCAGCGGCGCTGCAGTTTTCCCTGCGCGATCCTCGTATCACCGTCACGATTACCGGTATGAGCCGCCCTGAGCGCATTCAGCAGACGATCGACTTCGCGTCGCTTGATATTCCTATCGCGCTTTGGGACGAGATTGGCGCGCTTGGGTCGCCGGGAACGTCCGATCCCAACGCCGAATAATCGACGTCAGCCGTTCATGATAGGAGAGAACGTGAGTATTGAGCTTCTCGAACGCCGCAAGTTTGGCAACACCTCGCTCGAGGTTCCGTCGGTCGCGATGGGTTGCGCTCCCCTGGGAAACATGGCGGAAACGTTCCTTTATTCCGTGCCCGAGGACGAAGCGGTCGCGACGGTAAAAGCTGTCCTGGACAGTCCGTTCAACTACATCGACACCGCGGCGCTCTATGGCGATGGTGTCAGTGAGCGGCGGGTTGGGAAAGCGATGAAGGAGTTCGGGGGGCTCCCCGAGGGGGCAGTGCTGCAAACGAAGGCTGGCCGCAACCCGGTTGACAATGACTACAGTGGCGAAACGGTGAAACGCCGTTTCGAACGTAGCCTGGAACTGCTGGGTGTGGATCATCTCGATACTGTCTTTTTGCACGATGCCGAATGGACCACCTTCGAAGCCGCAATGGCGCCGGGCGGACCGGTAGAGGTGTTGCGTGGGTACCAGGAGCAGGGTGTAGTCGATTATCTGGGAGTAGCATCTGGTCCGAACGAGATCGAGCTGCAGTACCTCGAGACCGGGCTCTTCGACGCGGTCATTACGCATAATCGTTACACCCTGCTGAACATAAACGCCAGTCCCTTGATCGACGCAGCAGCGGCGCGGGGTGTGGCGGTGCTGAATGCTGCGCCGTATGGGAGTGGAATGCTCTCGCGCGGGCCGGAATCGTATCCTCGCTATGCCTATCAGCAAGCCCCCGATCATCTCATCCAGCGGACCGGGAAGATTCGCGAGATCTGCAACCGCTACGGCGTGCCTCTGGCAGCGGCGGCGTTGCAGTTCTCGATGCTGGATCCGCGCATCACCGTCACGATTGTCGGGATGAGTCGCCCGGAGCGGGTGGCGAGCACCGTGGAGCTGGCGTCGATCGATATCCCGGCCGAGGTCTGGGACGAGATCGATACTCTTTGACCGCCTGACATGGACGACCCGGAAGTCTATCGGTACCAAGCCGCGAAGTAGAACGAGAGCAATCGAAACTCGAAAGTCGGAATCGGATCCGTTT
>JBBQPB010000038.1:0-11046 GCA_038331435.1 Thermomicrobiales bacterium
TGGTGGCCTCCGGAACCAGTCTTGCCTATCTCCAACTAATCAGTCGGATTCCGTATAAGTCGCTCACCGCGAGGCGCCCCGACCGAGATCGGGGGTACCTGAGGATCGAGTCGCAGTCAAGGAGATGCCACTCCGCGTCGGTCGGGACGATAGGGGTCAGGCGATCGGGTGGTCCTTCAGGAAACCGACGAGGAGCGGGAAGAAGGTTTCGGGTTCTTCCATGTGGCAAAGGTGGGAGGAACCTTCGAAGATGTTCAAACGTGAGTTGCGAATACCGGCGTGCATGGTTTGCGAGCATTCCGGGACGACTTCATCGTAACGGCCGCAAACGATCAAGGTAGGAACGTCGATCTCATCCAGTCGATCTCGGCGGTCCCAGGTGGTGAGATTGCCGGTGAGGGTGAACTCGTTCGGGCCCCACATGGTGTTGTAGACAGCGGCGCCCATGTTTTCCATAGATCGCGTCAGCTCGTCCGGCCAGGGCTGCACGCGACAAAGGTGACGGTCGAGCAGGATCTGCACCGCCGCGAGGTAGTCGGGATGCTCGTAGTCGCTCGTCGCCTCGTACTGGGCCATCGTGGCAACTGTTTCTGGCGGAAGCTGGTTGCGTAAGCTATTCATTCCCTCAAAACACTGCATGGTCGAGGCCGCGCCGCTGTAGAGCGTCATCGATTGCAGATGCTGGGGAAAGTTCAGGGCGTACTCCAGCGAAAGGAAGGATCCCCACGATTGACCGAGCAAATGCATTCGTTCAAAACCGAGTGCCTGGCGAACGACATCGACTTCCCGGCAGAAATGGTCGACGGTCCAGAGCGAGGGGTCGTCTGGCTGGTCAGAGTGTCCGCTGCCGAGCTGATCGTAACGGACGACCTGGTATCCCTGATCGCAGAGCGTCATGAGTGCTTCCAGGTAGGTCGAGGTTGCCCCAGGACCGCCGTGGAGCAGCAGAAGCGGCTCGCCGTCACCGACCGATTGATACCAGACCTTGCCGTCTGGAACATCGATGTAGCCTTCAGTGGCGCGCGCCAGCACGTCTGAAACTGCCGTCATGATTCGCCTGCTTTCGATTGCATGCACGTCCCGGTATTCAAGGTTTTGATGCTACCCGATTGTCGACGTTAGCCTCGGGCGCTATGCAAGGCGCGACTGGCGGGTGTGATGCGCTCGGCGAAACGGAGCAGAAGATCGGCTGAGAGCGCGAGCGCGGTGATGGCAACTGTGCCGGCCAGGATCATCGACGGACGGTTGAAGGTGATGCCATTGAACAGGAGCGTGCCGAGTCCGCCGGCGCCGATCCATGCGGTGACCGTGGCAAGGGAGATGGTGCTGACGGTGGCGATGCGTAACCCCGCGATAAGCACGGGGAGCGCCAGTGGCAGCCTGACGCGCATGAGCGATTGCCAGGCGGTCATGCCAGCGCCGCTGGCGGCATCGAGGATATTCGGGTCGACTCCGGAAAGCCCGGTCTGGATATTGCGCACGAGGGCGAGTTGGGCATAGGCGGCGAGCACGATGATGGCCGGTTTGTTGCCGAGTCCAAACGAGGGGATCAGGAACGCCAGAAACGCCAGACTTGGGATCGTGTAAACCGCACCGAGCACCACCAGCATCGGCGTGCGCATGCCTGGGTATGCGGCAACTGCAATTCCCATTGGGATTGCGACGAGGAGCGCAATTCCAATCGCCACTGCGCATAGCAGTATGTGCTCACGCGTGAGCACAAGAATTTCCTGCCAATGGTCGATCATGTAATCGAAGTTCATGCGGTGATTCCCACCGGATGGGTGCGCGCGATCTCGCGGACCGTGTCGAGCTCGAGCGAGCCGATGATCTCACCTTCGTTATTGGTAAGTCCGATGCTGGTGATTCCGGCGCTGAGCATGGCGCCAAAAGCGGTACGTACGTCGGTTTCGGCCGGAATCGTCAGGTCCGGTGGGACGCGACCGAGGCCGATCGGCGTAGCCACCGAGACCGCCTCGATCAGACTCAAGCGGCGTAGGGCATCGCTTGCCCCAACGAGTTCAGACACGAACTCATTGGCAGGGTCAGTGACGATATCGAGCGGTTCACCGGCCTGGACAATTTGTCCCTCGCGCATCACCACGATCACGTCGGCAAGACGGACGGCTTCATCGATATCGTGCGTGACGAAGATGATGGTTTGCCCCAGATCCTGATGGATACGGCGGAGCTCGAGCTGTAGCCTCGAGCGGGTGATCGCGTCCAGCGCGCCAAATGGCTCGTCCATCAGCATGGTTTCCGGATTCACAGCCAGCGCTCGCGCGAGACCAACACGTTGCTGCTCGCCTCCGGAGAGCTGAGCTGGGTAGCGGCGTCGATAGGTGTCGGGCGGAAGGCCCACCAGCTCCAGTAGCTCGTCGATGCGTGCGCTGGTGCGGACTTTGTCCCATTTCATCAATTTTGGAACCACCGCAATGTTCTCTTCGATCCGCATATGCGGGAAGAGTCCGGTTTGCTGAATCACGTACCCGATACGGCGGCGCAATTCGGGAGCCGGCAACGAGTGGATATCGACGCCGTCGACGCTGATCGAGCCACTGTCCGGCTCGATCAGGCGATTCGTCATCTTGAGGAGGGTGGTCTTCCCGCAACCCGACGGGCCCAGCAGGACAACCAGCTTGCCGCGCGCGACGGTGAGCGAAAGCTCGGAGACCGCTGAACGGTTCCCACTCGGGTAGGTCTTGCTAACGCGATCGTAGGCGATCGCGGTTTCCGGTTCGCTCTGGTGTTCGTCGAGCGCGTTCAAGCGGTTCCTGTCGCTCCGATGCTACGCAGGGATAAGGCCCTGTTCCTGCAGGAATGCGCGCGCCACGTCTTCCGGCGACATCGCGTCAGGCCCGACGACCTGACCGTTGAGTCCGATCTGGACATCATTGGTGATGAATTGCGCAACAGCGTTGAGCGCGTCAGCCAGACCAAGATTGGCATCGAGCGTATCTTGCCGCACAACCGGCGCGACGTGATACGGCGGCCAAAGCGCAAGATCGTCTTCGAGTACGACGAGATCGTTGAAGCCAATTTCGGCGTCAGTCGAGAAAGCGAGTACCACATTTGCGTCGCCATCAACCAGCGCCTGGTATTTGATTCCGGGCGCGACACCATTGACCGTGGCGGGAAAATCGCCATACGTCGTGCGCAATCCCTTGAGCCCGTCGTCACGCTCTTCGAAATCGACTGGCGCGGAGAAGACGAGATCGACGGTTGAGGCGAGTGCGACGAGATCGGAAACCGTGGTCAGGCTGTTTTCTTCGGCGAAGGTTCGCGTTACCGCCAGTGCCTGGGTGTCGTTCATTGGAGTCTGATCGAGCCAGACGAGGTTGTATTCTTCCTGATATCGCTGCTTGACATAGCCATAGACAGCGGTCGAGGGATCGACCGCAGTGGGAGAGGCAACCACCGTACCGGCCGTCGGAGTGCCACCAAGACCGGGAACATCGGCGAGCGATTCTCCAAGTACGACCAGCAGGCCGGTGCCAGTGTATTCCGGATAAAGATCGAGATCGCCAGAGAGCAACGCTGCTTGCGCGATCACGGTGCCTCCAAGATTGAGCTTACGTTCCACCGAGAGGCCAGCATTTTCCAGCAGTTGGGCGTAGATCTCCCCGATGATGATCGACTCTGGGAAGTCCTTCGAGCCCACTTTGATCGCATCTTGCGCGCCGACTGGCAAGCGGGTGAGCGCAAGAGCCAGCGGGCTGAGTGCAGCACCCTTGATCAGGGTTCTTCGGGTCGTATGCATTGACATCGTCCTTTCACGACGGAAGTCGAATTGCCGGCACCTCGGCCGGCCATGTCGTCACGCCGGGGTGGAAACCAGGCGTTCCAATCCAGCTAGCGACACTTCGGCTCCAAGCGCCAGCAGGGTAACGGGAATCGCCCCAACGAGCAGGAGACTGAAGTCGTAGAGCGTGAGACCACTTGTAATGAATCGGCCGAGCGTTCCCACTCCGATAAAGGCCGCAAAGGTGGCGCTGGCGATGACTTCCACCGCGGCAGTTCGTACTCCGGCGGTGATGACGGGCAACGCCAGCGGGAGCTGCACCCGGTTGAACACCTGCGGACCGGTCATGCCAAGCCCTTCGGCGTTCTCGAGTATGGCCGGGGAGACGCCACGAAGCGCAGCATCTGTATTGATGATGATGGGCGGACCGGCCAAGAGCGTGAGCGCGATGAGCGCCAGCACGAAGTTGCGATCCCAAAAAGGCGCGATCTGGCCAATTTCCCGGCGATAGGGGTAGAGCAGGAAGAGCACCGAGATGCTTGGAATGACGCGCGCCGCCGAGACGAACCCAACCAATGCGGGTCCCCCTTTCCAACGTGATGCGACCACCCCAAGCGGGACGAAGATGGCGATGCCGAGCACCAGGGCATAGACACTAAGCTGGATGTGCAATGTCAAAGCATCGATAAAGCGCTGTTGATTTTCCTGGATGTAGTCGATTGCGCCACGCAGAATGTCCACTTTTCATCCTTTCTGCTGGCGCAATCACATCTCAAGAGCAGACGACTGAGCGGCCCGATTCGATGCGATCGATCCAAACCGCATTTCGAGACTACCTCACCAGGAAGCGCGGCAGGTGATTTCGTGAGATTCGGACTCACGACCTGCGTGAGGGACGGCCAAACGGCACTCAAGAAACGCATTTGTCGGACTGCGAACCAGCTGGCAGCCTGTGCTAGGCTTTGCGATTGTTCTGCAATGCGCAGGGTTGCTGAGAAGTCCGCAGTGCTGCGCTTCTCCCCGCCTCGCAGAATGTCGAATTCAATTGCATTGGGTAGTCGATTGGTTAATTGAGGGGAAGACATTGGCCGCCACATCGCCGCAATACAACATTCAGGCCGTTGATATTTACAAGACCTATGACACTGGCACCGCGAAAATTCCCGCCCTCGTGGGAATCAATTTGGCCATTTCTCAAGGTGAGATGGTGGCTGTGATGGGGCCGTCTGGTTGCGGAAAGACCACCCTGCTGAACTGTCTTTCCGGCCTCGATAAAGTCGACTCTGGAGAGATCTGGCTGGAAGGCAAGAATCTCGCGACGCTTTCCGACCGGGACCGCACCCAATACCGCGCGTTGCGGATGGGTTTTGTTTTTCAGGTTTACAACCTTCTGCCCGTCTTGAATGCGGTCGAAAATGTCGAGCTGCCGTTGCTGCTCTCGGGTGTAAAGCCAAAATCCGCCCGAGAGCAGGCGCTCGGCGCGCTCGATCAGGTGGGATTGCGAGAGTGGGCTACGCACCGCCCGGCAGAGCTTTCCGGTGGGCAGCGACAGCGCACGACCATCGCACGGGCCTTGGTGAATCGTCCTGCCATCGTCTGGGCCGACGAACCGACCGGTGCGCTCGATTCTTCAACCGCAAACGAGATCATGGGCTTGATGCGCGAACTCAACAAGGTAGAGGGTTTGACCATCGTACTGGTCACCCACGACGCGAATGTCGGCGCGCAATGCGAGCGCCTGATCAGCATGCATGACGGCGAAATCGTAGGCGACAAGGCTCAGATCGCGGTAATTCCCGAGCTCGTCGGCGCCTAGGGCGGTGGTCGGTTATCCGTCCCTCCGTCCGAACCTTCTACTCGGGAGTAAGCGAAGTCTATGAACGAAATTTTTGGCATTCCGATGATCTCGATCATGACCGTTTTGTTGGTGATGCTCGGTTTCTGCCTGTTAGTAGTTCTCTGGATCGCCTGGCGGCGGACATTGTTGTTCAAGATGGGCCTGCGCAATGTACCGCGCCGCCCGGCTCAGACGATCCTGGTCATCATTGGGTTAATGCTCTCGACGCTGATCATCGCAGCAGCGTTCGGAACCGGTGATACGATCGATAATTCGGTCACATCCGTGACCTACAGAACCCTCGGCCCAGTCGATGAACTGGTGCTCTTTAGCAACTCCGAGGACGGGGAGGCCTCCCTAAACGGTGGCGACAATCAGACCATCCCGGCTGACACAGTGCAACGGATCGACCAGTTGTTCGAAGGCACTGGGCTCATCCATGCAACCATGCCGATGCTTTGGGAAGAGGTACCCGTTTTCCTGTTTGATGGGGATGCGCCGACCAGCGCACAAGAGATGGTCGTGGCAGCACAGGATGGTCGTATCCTGCAGGCTGATCCAAGCGCGAACTTGTTGGGCATCGACCCGGCTCAGGCGGAAAAATTCGGCGGTCTGACCTCGGTCGATGGTGGGGAGATTGACCTAAGCACGGTTTCCGAGGGACAGGTTGTTATCAGTGCCTCGATGGCGGATGACCTGGGAGCCACGGTCGGATCGAACATCGGCTTTAGCTACAACAACGTGCCGATGTCAGCGTCGGTGGTCGCGATCGCACAGGATTCTCTGCTCAGCGGGCAGACCGGCGGTCAGATGAACGGCATGGTGATGCCGATCGAGCAGCTGCGGGCGATAACCGGGGAAGATGCGATCAGCATGGTCGCGATCTCTAACACCGGAACGACCTACGGCAGTCTGGACAACGGCGAAGAAATCGTCGCTACCTTGAAAGCTGCATTCGATGGCGAGCCGATCGGTGTCAATGCGATCAAGCAAGACACGCTCGATCAGGCCGCGCTGGCATCCAGTGCGTTTACGTCGCTCTTCGTCGTGTTCGGTCTCTTCTCGATCGGGGTTGGCATTTTGCTGATCATCCTGATCTTCTCGATGCTGGCGGCCGAGCGGCGGTCTGAAATGGGTATGGCACGCGCCGTGGGCGCGCAGCGGGCCCAGCTGGTGCAGCAGTTCATGAGTGAAGGGACGATCTATGCCCTGCTCGCTGGGCTGGTGGGTGCACTGCTCGGCGTTGGTGCCGCGTATTTGATCGCGTTCGGATTAGGTCGCCTCTTCGGCGACATGTTCGACATCGAACCGTATGTCAGCCCACGCTCGATGATCGTGGCCTATTGCCTGGGCGTGGTCATCACGTTTATCGCGGTGGTGTACGCCTCGATCCGCAACAGCCGGCTGAACATCGTGGCCGCGATTCGTGATATTCCTGATGTCTCAAGCCCGGTTCGTAAAAAACGAACGCTGGTCATCGCCGCGCTGGCGCTCATCATCGGGGTGCTGCTCACGATTGCAGGCCTGAGCAACAACAGCGCGTTTCCAGCGTTCGCGGGACTGAGCATTTTGCCCTTCGGGTTGGCAATGATCCTGCGGTACTTCGGGGTTTCGAGCCGGATCGTCTATTCGATCGTTGGGTTCTATCTTATCGTCCTCTGGCTGTTGCCAGACAAGCAATCGGAAGCTATCTTCGGCACGCTCAACGGCGACATCGAGATGTTCTTTCTTTCCGGCATTTTCCTGGTGGCTGGTTCGACGATTCTGATCGTCCAGAATCTCGACGTGCTGCTTGGATTGGTCAACCGGATCGGCGGGCTCTTCGGAGGGGCGTTGCCTTCGGTGCGGACCGCCATCGCATTTCCGGGTGCAACGCCGTCACGAACTGGCATGACCATCGCTATGTTCAGTTTGATCATTTTCTCGCTCGTGATGTTCAGCACCATCAACGAAAATTTTTCCAAGGCATTTCTGGGAGACGAAGCCAATGCCGGTTGGGACGTGCGCGCGGATCAGGGCGGCGCCAATCCGATTGGTACTTCGCAAGACTTTGAAGCATTGCTGCAAGAGCGGGGTTTCGACGACAGTCAAATCTCCGCAATCGGCATGGGAACTACGGGATTCGGCGGTAAGGTTCGACGTGACGGTGGCGAGTGGGGCAATCTTTTCATTCATGGTATGGACGAGGGGTTGATCGAGAATTCGTCTCTCACGTTCCAACAACGCGCCGAAGGGTATCCCGATGACGCTTCCATTATCGAAGCCCTGAAAACTAATCCGAACCTGGCCGTCATCGATTCGACAGCGCTCGCGGGACAAGGTGGATTTGGTGGGCCGGTCGAAGATCCGTTCACGTTGAGCGACCCCGATGGGGACGGTCCTCAGCAGGCCGTGCGTTCGGGCGATCAAGACTTCGCGCCGATCACGGTGCAAGTCGAGGGGCCGGGCGGAACAACCGTCGACGTACAAATTATTGGCATCATCGATTCCAAGATCAGCTCACTGATCGGTCTCTTCGCGCCGATGGCAACGATGGAACAGGTGCTTCCAACCCCCTCACTTACGTCCTACTTCATTCAACTGAACGATCCGGCACAGTCGTCAGCGGTGGCTAAGGAGATCGAGCAAAAGCTGCTCATCAACGGTGTGCAAGTGGTGTCCATCAAGAATGAGCTCGAGGACTTCCAGTCGCAGGCGCGCAGCTTCCTCTACATCTTCCAGGGCTTTATGGGACTTGGGTTGATCGTTGGTCTGGCGGCCATCGGTGTCATCGCGTTTCGGGCGGTGGTCGAGCGCCGGCAGCAGATCGGCGTTTTGCGCGCAATCGGTTTTCAGAGCCGGGCAGTGTCGTTGTCGTTCCTCATCGAGACAGCCTTCATCGTACTGCTCGGGTGTTTGTCCGGGACGATCCTTGGCTTGCTGCTGGCGCGCAATCTTTTCGCCGGCGACTCATTCATCGAAGGCGGGGTGAGCCTGGTTGTGCCGTGGGCGCTCATCATCGGAATCCTTGTACTCACGGTGGTGGCTGCCCTGTTGATGACGCTCATCCCGGCACGGCAGGCGTCGAAGCTCTCACCGGCTGAAGCACTGCGGTACGAGTAACTTTCGACGCAAGAGGCCAAGGTCCGGGGTCCAGGAAATATCTCCCTGGGCCCCGGGGACACGACACCGGACTCCAGGAGGTTTGTGGCAATGAAGCTGGGTGGCGTTCTTAACCATCGCTTGTCAATGGTGATTGCTGAGATGGGGCATACCGACGGTCTGACTGTGGCTGACGCCGGTCTGCCGGTTCCGACGGGGGTCGACCGCATCGATCTGGCATTGAGTCCCGGAATTCCGAGCTTCGCGCAAGTGCTGGAAGCGATTGCCACCGAGTTGCGGGTCGAGGAGATCGTGATCGCCCGGGAAGCGTTCAACGCCAATCCGGACGCGCTCCGGGCCATCGAAGCGAGCTTTCCGGGCGTGCCGATCAAAGCCGTGCCGCACGCCGAGTTCAAATCGATGACGCGCGAGACGCGCGCGGTGGTTCGCACGGGGGAGTGCAGCCCTTATGCGAACGCGATTCTGCGGAGCGGCGTGATTTTCTAGTGGTGTCTTCTCGGCGGTCGCGACGGTTCGCGACCTGGTGCGGGGCTCGGCGCCGTCGATTGCGACCTGTCCCGAGATCCGGTGAATGGCGGAGACGTCGAGATTACCCGGCGCTGCGGTTGGCGCGCCGGAACCGAATTGGCCTTGCAAGGCGTCCGGCGTTTCGGAAATGACGGTGTCTCCGGGTCCGATTTGGACGGTCGGCGGGATCCTTCGTTTGAACCAATCATGGCGTTGTCGCTCAGTACCGCGATTGCGTGCGCCTATTTCGACGACTCCTCTTCGAAAAGCTTGGTAGCATTTGGAAGGAACAAATTCGCTTGCAATGGAGCGAGCCCCTCTACAACCCGCTCGATGCGATTCCCTGTTGGGGTCGGGATCAGCACGTTTGCGTGAAGCGAGAGCATCCGATTGGCCCGTGACCGACATGTCAAAATCGTAACCACCCTTGGACCCGCTGTTGCCGGCCGCGACAAGCTGCGGGAGCTCATGATCGCGGGAGCGGACATGGTGCGTGTGAATGCCGCGCATGGCACTAATGATGAGCGGGCGAAACTCATAGAGGATGTGCGAGCCGTCAGCCACGAGTTGGGAAGGCAAGTACCTATTCTCTTCGACCTGCGCGGACTCAAGATCCGCACCGGTCCGTTGACGAACGACGAGAAGATTCCGATCGGTCGTGGCAGCGTGGTCGAGATCGTGCCCGAGCCAGTGCCCGCCACCTCCAAACGGATCGGCATCGACTACCCCGAGCTGCTGAATGTGGTGCAATCCGGCAGCCGATTGCTGATTTCTGATGGTCTCATCGAGTTGCTGGTCGATCGAGTCGATCGCGATAAAGCGGTCTGCAAGGTCGGGCGAGGTGGTCTTCTGATGGGTCGGCAAGGCGTCACGCTGCCCGGGGCGTTTCTGGGCAGTGGATCGCTGACGCCAGGTGACCGCGAAGATATTCAATTCGCGGTCAAGCAGGATGTCGACTTCATTGGGTTGAGCTTTATCAACGATGCCAGCGATCTGGTGATGGCGCGTGGCGTGGCGGCGGCCCATGGAGCGAGCCCTCCAGGTTTGATTGCCAAGATCGAGCGGCCAGATCCGCTGCAGAACGTGCGCGATATTGCGCAACAAGCGGACGGGATCATGGTGGCCCGTGGTGACCTGGGCGTCCAGCTCCCACCAGAAAAGGTGCCGCGCGCTCAAAAGGACATCATTTCCTGCTCGAATTCACTGGGGGTGCCAGTTATCACCGCCACCCAGATGCTGGAATCAATGATCACCCAGCCGATGGCTACTCGCGCCGAGACGAACGATGTTGCCAACGCCGTGTGGGACGGCACCGATGCGGTCATGCTTTCTGCCGAATCGGCAGTTGGACTCTTCCCCATCGAAGCGGTCGAGACGATGGCGCGCATAATCATCGAAGCGGAACGGGATGGGCCGATTCGTACTGCTGCGGCACTCGAACCTATTCCGACCCGTGGGGACACCGCGCTTGCTATTGCCGATGCGATTGCCCGGGCGGCATATGAGCTCGCCGAGAGCGCGCACATTCAGCGGATCGTTGTATTTACCCTGACTGGGAATGCCGCCAAGCGCCTGGCGAAATATCGTCCCTCAGCGCCAATCATCGCGGTAACGAATGACGAGACCACCTCGCGGCGGTTGAATATCGTTTGGGGTATCACGTCTATTGTGATTCCGTTGGAGCAGGACCCGGATCTCATGTTCCGCAAGACCGGCAAGCGGATTGTCGAACTCGGGCTGGGGGAAAAGGACGACTACACCCTGATCGTCGGTTCGCTGCCGATGATGCGCGTCGCTGGCAAGACGAACTTGCTGCATATTCGCCGGCTGGGAAGTTAGGAGTTGGGTAGCGAGAGGC
>JBBQPB010000039.1:0-10999 GCA_038331435.1 Thermomicrobiales bacterium
GGGCGGCAAGAGCACCTGGCCGGGCCGTAAGCAGGTCTATCGCATTGGGATCTTCGAACGCGATCTGATTGCGCTCGAAGACGAATTCGCGCCTGCCGAGAGCCGGGCGTTACTTCAACCGATCGTCCTCGGCGGCAAACGCGTGATGCCGGAGGAATCGGTGCACCAGATCAGGTCGCGCGCCCAGGCATCCCTGCATGCGTTGCCCGCATTTCTGCGCGAACTCACACCTGAGAGCACCTACCCGGTCGACATGTCAGATTCGCTCCTCGCGCTTCGCGAGCGAACGATTGCTTACTACGAGGTGCCATCAGGTGGGAGCGAGTAGTCCAAGTCGTGTGCAGCACCTCCGCGACCTGTCGTCATTTCATGCTGACTGTTGACGACACGCTGCCCATCATTAAGCACATTCCCAGCAAACCCGAAGCCGCGTCACAGATGGGAAGCCGATACTGATCTCAGTGGTCATCCACTTCCCCTCCCTTCCCAAGCGAAAGGGCCGCTCCCGGAAACGGTGAGCGGCCCTTTTGTTTCTCCATCGTTCACATGCCAAACGTGCAAGAAATTGGACGGTACCAATGCACAACCAGCCTGGGTTGCTTGCCGCCCGATTGTTGGGATCCGGAAGCTTGTTTGCAAAGCAAGCGAGTACGCCGTCACGGTTGGCATCGGACAAATTCCCTCGATAGTTCGTGTTTATCTCCCGGGCATTCAGGCCCGAGAACGCATTGCCAAAGCACCGGTGACGGTGAACTAGAGGGTGCGAGCACCGCCCATTCTGCATCGGAAAGGTCGGAAGGATAGGCACGGCGGGGCATCGACGACCTCCTGCGGAGCATCGGTGGAGAGCTATTTCACCCCTTTTCAGACACTCCCTAGCGATGGCTGCACGGCAGCGACCCAATGAACATTGCCCCATGCGGCGTTCGATTCCGTGCCGTCAGCGTGCCGCCATGAGCGAGGAAGATGTTGCGGGCGATGGTGAGGCCGAGACCGGCGCCACCAGTTTTGCGGTTGCGGGACGACTCGCCCCGGAAAAGCGGCGTGAACACATTGGGCAGATCTTCGGCGGGGATACCGGGGCCGTCGTCCGACACGCTCCAGATGAATGACTCGGACGTCGAAAGCACCTCGATCCAGATCGTGCTGTTCGGGCCGGAGTAGCGGATTGCGTTGTCGATCAGGTTGTCGATCGCGCGGGTGAGCATGTGCGAGTCGGCCGAGATCTCGCACGGATCCGCACGGATATCGAGCAGGATCGTGCTCCCCTGCTCGGCGGCGCGCGGTTGCAGGGCACCCGCCACCCGCTTGACCAATTCCCCAAACTCCAATGGTGCGCGTTCCGGCTCCTGAGCGAGATACTCCAGCCGGGTGAATTCGAAAAGATCGGTGATCAAGCGGTCGAGTGCGTCGGCTCGTTCCCGTGCAAGCTGGAAGTAGTAGGTGCGCTTCTCCGGGGTGTTCGCCACCCCGGTTTCGATCGCTTCGAACGACCCGCGCAGCGCGAAGAGTGGCGTGCGCAGGTCGTGCACGATTGCGCTGATGAACTGTTTGCGTTCGTCTTCCAGTTTCGCTTCGTGCTCCAGCGATTCCTTCAGCTCGACTGCCATTCCTTCGAAGGCAGCATTCAGCTCGCGCACTTCACGCACCCGTGAGCTGGGAAGAGAAATGTCCAGATTCCCTCCCGCCACGTCGCTTGCGGCGTCGCTGGTTGCGGCCAGCGGTTTGACCACGCTCCGTCCAAAAAAGAGCGCAATTCCGGCGAACGTCAGTCCCAGTGCGATGAAATAAGAAACCAGAACGGGCCAATAGCGATCGCCATGAATCTGGCCGGTGGTGGTAACGACGGCGCTTCGATTCGTCCCCTCCGGGGCAATCGAAAGCAGAGTGCCATTTTCGAGTGCTGGAGGGAGCGGATCGTGGGAGGTCTGGAAAATCACCTTATCGCCCTCGTACAGCACCGCTTCGGTCTGGTCTCGGGCGGCTTGTGTCGTGAGTTGCTGTTGCCACGCTGGGTCGAGCCAGCGATTGACGTCGCTGCGCACCATCTGGACCGACTCGGGCTCCTGATAGGGATCGAGGACCGTCACACCTATGGCGAAGATCCCCGCGACGATGCCGGGCAGAATCAACATCACCAGCAAGGCGATGAGAAGCCAGCGTCGCAGAGAGATACTGGAAAAGCGTAACCATCTGAAAAAGCGGAACCAGGTCTGCGGGCTGAGCAGCCAGCGAGTCAAGCGGTAGACCTGTCTGGTGCACCAGGTCAGCGGGCGCCAAATCAGCCAGTCGAGCAGTGTGACCGACCACTTGCGTACTGGACCAGAGGGAGTCGCCTCCATCAGATGGGCCGTCCGTCGAAGCGATAGCCGGCGCCCCAGACCGTCGCGATTAGCGCAGGGTGGGAGGGATCGCGCTCCAGCTTGTCCCTCAGCCGGCCGATATGGACAGTGACGGTGTGTTGGTCGCCGTACGAGTCCCAGAGCCGCTCGAAGAGCAGATCGCGGCTGAACACCTGCCGCGGATGCTCCGCCAGCAAGGTCAGCAGATCGAACTCTCGCGCGGTCAGCGAGACCAACCGACCGTCCCGCCGAACCTCGCGCGCTTGTTTATCGATGGAAAGATGCTCGAAGTCGAGCGTCTGTCGAACTTGCGGCGTCGCTGGACGCGCCCGCCGCAGCACGGCCTTCACCCGGGCGACAACCTCCGCCGGCGTGGCCGACTTCACGATGTAATCGTCTGCCCCCAACCCGAGGCCGCGAATCTTGTCGCTGTCGTCCATGCGCGCGCTCAGGATAAGCACCGGGATATCCCGCTCTTCTCGCACCTTGCGCAACAGATCGAACCCGGAAAGCCCCGGCATCATCACATCGAGCAGCATGCAATCCACCGGTTGCCGTTGCAACGCGGCCAGCGCTTCGTTGCCGTCGCCTGCGGTCAGCACCTGGTACCCCTCGGCCCGCAGGAAATCGCTCATTAGTACGACGATCTCAGGTTCGTCGTCTACCACAAGCACGGTGGTCCGGTCGTTCATCACATCAGCTCTCGGTCGGGGGCGAACTCCACTTCGATTTCCATTATCAGAGGGGACTCCGCGCTTTCCAAGGTGATTTCCCCTATCTGAGCGAATGGCTATCGGTTGTTGAGCAATTGTTGAGGTTTCGACCACCTGGCCGTTGAGAAACGTTCCCTAGTATCGAAGACGGGTCATCGAGTGGGGTGGCCGTAAGCGAAACACGATGAAGCGAGGCCAATTCCCATGCGACTCAGGAAGCGAAGCGAACCGATCGTCCCTATCGACGGCGCCATCATCCAGGCATCCCAGGTGGTCAAGACCTACGACACCGGCTCAGCAAAGGTCGAAGCCCTCAAGCGGATCGACTTCTCGGTCAAGCGTGGCGAAATGGTCGCTGTCATGGGGCAGTCCGGGTGCGGCAAGACCACCCTGCTCAATTGTCTCTCTGGATTGGACAGTGTCGACAGCGGGCAGATCATCCTCGATGGCAACGACCTGGCGCAGATGGGTGACAAGAAGCGCACTCGTTACCGTGCCCACCGCATGGGTTTCATCTTTCAGGTGTACAACCTGCTGCCGGTGCTGAGCGCGGTCGAAAATGTGGAACTCCCCTTGCTCGTCTCCGGCATCAAGCCCTCGGACGCGCGGAAGAAAGCCGAGGAAGCCCTCGGCACGGTTGGCCTTTCCGATTGGGCGTCTCACCGTCCGGCCGAGTTGTCCGGCGGTCAGCGCCAGCGCGTCACCATCGCCCGCTCACTGGTTAACAACCCGGCCATCGTCTGGGCCGACGAACCGACTGGCGCGCTCGATTCCCATACCGCCGATGACATCGTCGGTCTGCTGCGCGCGCTCAATCTGCAAAACGGCCTGACCACCGTCATCGTCACCCACGACCAAACGGTCGGCGACCGTTGCGACCGCATCGTCCGCATGCGTGACGGTGAGATCGAGCCGGCTGCCGCCCACACCGTCGTGCGCGACCGTTTCGCCCCGGTTGGCGTCACCCACGACATCTACCAACCAGTAGAAGCCCTTGCGGTGTAGGCCCGCCCTCCCGTCGGGTCGGGGCCCGTGCCCGCCCACTACGACGAGTGATTAGCGGCCCAGGTGCCGACACGACCAACATGTCCGACTCGATGATTTCGTTAAGAGGAGAACTCCCAACATGACTGAACTTTTTGGTATTCCGATGTCGACAATCGTGGTGGCGCTGGCCGGCATGCTTGTCCTGTGCCTGCTTTCGATAGCCTGGGTGTGGATGCGCCGCCGGGTCATCTTCCGCATGGGCGCCCGCAACATTCCCCGCCGGAAAGCGCAAACCGCCCTCATCGTCTTCGGACTGATGTTGAGCACCCTGATCGTCACCGCTGCGTTGGGAACCGGTGACACGGTCAACAGCTCGATGACCTCTGAGGTCTATTCGAACCTGGGGACGATCGATCAATTCGTGGTCCATCCTACTGATGTTGACCTCTACGGAAATAGCTTTACTGCCACCATTCCCGCGACCTCCTGGACCAACTTGCAGCCGGCCATCGGTGGAGTCGATTTGGTCGATGGCGCCAGTCCCTTGCTGGAGCGCCGCGTCTCCGCCCGCGAGCTGAGCTCCGGTGTGGGGATGCCCGAGCTGGTCGCGGTCGGACTCGATCCCGCTACGGTCGGTGCGATCGGTGGCCTGAGCGCCCCCAACGGCGACACCATCGATCTCGCCAGCCTGCCCGATGGCGCGGTGGTCCTGAGCCAATCGTCCGCGGACGAGCTCGATGCCGCTGTGGGCGACCAGCTCGAGATCTTCGCCAACGACACCAGCCAGACCTTCACCGTCGCCGCCATCGCGGAGAACAGCTACCTCTCCGGTATGCGCCGCGACGACGACACTGGCGAAGAGGTCACCGGACTGGCGATGACATTGCCCGCCCTCCAACAGCTCTCCGGCCTGAACGACCAGATCAGCGCCATCGCCCTCTCCAATCAGGGCGGGGTGAAAGATGGTCTCGACAACGACGCCGCCGTTCAGGCAGCCCTCCTGCCGGCGGTCGAACAGGCCGGCCTGGCGATCAACCCGCTCAAGCAGAACTGGCTCGATTCCGCCAATCTGATCGCCAGCGTCTTCACTGGACTCTTTCTGGTGGTCGGGCTCTTTTCGATCTCAGCCGGCATCTTGCTCATTCTGCTGATCTTTACCATGCTCGCCGCCGAGCGACGTGCCGAGATGGGCATGGCCCGCGCGGTTGGCGCGCAGCGCAACCAGCTCGTGCAGCAGTTCATGAGTGAAGGCACCCTCTACGCGCTGCTCGCCGGGTTGGTCGGATCCGCGCTTGGAATTGGCGTCGCCTATCTGATTTCGCAGGCGTTCTCATCGGTGTTTGGCACCTACGCGCATATCGAAACTTCGATCTCCGCCACCAGTGTCATCGCCGGCTACTGCCTGGGCGTAGTGATTACCTTCCTGGCGGTCGTCGTTTCCTCCTGGCGCATCAGCCGGCTGAACATCGTCGCCGCGGTGCGCGATCTGCCCGATGCCAGCCATCACGGCCGCTCCTGGAAGACCTTCCTCTGGCAGGGACTCCTGGTCGCGGGCGGCGTGCTGCTTACCATGCAGGGCGTCTCGTCCGGTTCGGCCATGCCCTTCACCACCGGGGTTAGCCTGCTTGTTCTCTCGATCGCGCTCATCCTGCGGCAGGTTGGCCTCTCCAGCCGCAAGGTCTTCAACGCGGCGGGCATCTTCCTGCTCGTCTTCTGGCTCCTGCCGGACGATCTCTTCTCCCGCATCTTCGGGGAGTACGAGGGCGACTTCGAAATGTTCTTCGTCTCGGGCATCTTTCTGGTCATCTCCGCCACGCTGGTCATCATGCAAAACGACCGCATGCTGCTGGGCCTGGTGTCGCGCCTGGGCTCGGTGTTCCGCTCACGCGGTGCGGCACTCAAGCTCGGGGTCGCCTATCCCGGAGCCGCCCGCTCCCGTACCGGCATGACCATTGCCATGTTCAGCCTGATCGTCTTCTCTCTGGTCATGATCGCGACCATCAATCTCAACTTCGAGCGCGCCTTCCTGAGCGATTCCGCCAGTGCCGGATGGGATATCGAGGCTAAGGCGGCTAACAGCGTCGCCATCGGCGATCTCGCCGGGCAGCTCGAAACCGGTGGTATGAATCCCGCCACTATCGCTGGTATCGGAGCTCTGACCCGTGCCGCCGATGGGCAGGCCACGCTTGCGGGTTCGACCGATTGGAAAGACCTCGATTTCACCGGCATGAATGCCGATTTCATCTCCGGTACCGACTGGTCGTTCAGCGGGCGCGCCGAGGGCTATGCCAGCGACGCTGCCATTCTCGAAGCGTTGCGCACCGAGCCGGGTGTGGCCGTGGTCGATGCTCTCGTCGCCAGCGGATCGGACGACCCGGAACTGAAGAAGCTGTTCGACAGCATCGACGTCAACGATATGGCATTCACGCCGTTTGAATTGCAGGTGCGCAATGAAGGTGGCACGCCGGAGACCGTGCGCGTGATTGGTGTGATCGCGCCCAAACTTTCGACCTTCTACGGACTCTACACCAGCGACGCAACTGCGGCGTCCACGCTCGCCGATCATGCAGAGACTCGCTACGTGGTCAAGCTTGCCGACCCAACCCAGGCGTCCGAGACCGCACGCAACATCCAGTCGATCATGCTGCCGAATGGCGTCAAAGCGACCTCGTTCCAGCAGCAGTTGCAAGACGATCAGGAGGAAAATCGTGGCTTCTTCCGCATCCTGGAATCGTTCATGGGCCTCGGATTGATTGTCGGAATTGCGGCCATCGGCGTGATCTCCTTCCGCAACGTCATCGAGCGCCGACAACAGATCGGTGTGCTGCGCGCCATCGGCTTCCAGCGCGATCTGGTCTCCTTGTCCTTCCTGATCGAGGCGGCCTTCATCGTCGGGCTTGGGGTTATCTCGGGCACCGTGCTCGGACTCGCCCTTGCGCGTAACTTGCTCACTGGCAGCCAGATTGCCGAAGCCGGAGACATCAGTTTCGCGGTGCCGTGGAATACGGTCGGAATCGTGTTGGCCCTGGCGGTGGTCGCCTCGCTGATCACCACCTGGCTCCCGGCGCGACAGGCCTCCCGCATCGTCCCGGCCGAGGCGCTGCGGTATGAATAACGTTCAGGGAATGGAAGTACGATAGAGCTATGCGGAGCCCCACGATTCGTGGGGCTCTCTTTATGAACAGACCCAGGTGATTCCTTTGAAACGCTTTACCCGTCATCTCAAACGCGCGTTGGTGCTCGCATTGTCGATCGGCTTCCTCGGCGCGCTGGTGCTGACGGCACTGACCGCCTTCGTCGCGGCGCAAGACGCTCCTGCCGCCCAGTGCGGTTCCGGTCCGAACGTCGCTTGTCCCGCAGCCGGTGCGGCCAGCGCGCAGTACATTGGCTCGGTCACCACCGTGGCAGATGGGGTCGTCATCCTGCTGACCGATGACGGACTTGCGCGAGCGCGCGATTGTGGTGGGCCGGAGGAAATCGCCGCGATGGCACAGGCGCTTTACGATTCCATTTCCACCGGCCAGAAAGCAGATTTCCAGTTGGACTGGACCAGCCAGACGCTCTTCGACGAGATCTACGGCCACGCCTTTCTGAACCTGCTCTCGAGCGGTGTTGGCGCCTTCAGCGATATCCACGAGCGTTCGAATCCCATCAATGTCGTCTTTGCCGATTACGGCGGCCCCGGTGAAATGACCACCGACGCTCGCACCGAGCAGACGACCTTTGCGGCGTTGGGCGCGGTGCACCGGGCGGCGTGCTAACAATGGCAAACGTGGAGTTGCTGGATCGAATCGACGCCATTGCCGAACGTGCCCTCGACGAGTCCGAAGCGCAGGGGATGGCCATCGGCATTGCCACTCGCACCGGTGACCGAATACTGCGTGCCTACGGCTTCGCGAATCGCGATGCCGGAATCCCCGTCGCCGATGAGACCTTGTTCGAGATCGGTTCCATCAGCAAGAGTTTCCTCGCCATCGTCTTCATGCAGCTCGCGGCAGAGGGGAAGATCGATCTGCATGCGCCAGTCACCGACTATCTTCCCTGGTTCGCGGTCCGCTCCGACCATGCGCCCATCACCACGCACCACCTCCTTTGTCATACGGCCGGTCTCCCCACCGGCTTTGCCCACCGCCCGGACGGCATCTTCGAGCTCTGGGAGTTGCGGAACGTACGCGCCGGAGCACCGGGTGAATTCTGGCACTACTCGGATGCCGGATACAGCCTGCTGGGCGTACTGGCAGAAACGGTGCTGGACCAATCTTTCGCCACCATCCTGACCGAGCGGGTGCTGCAACCACTCGGATTCGATACCGCGACCGCCTCGGTGACGACCGCAATGCGCCCTTCGCTGGCGGTTGGCTACAAGCGGCAGTTCGACGACCGCCCATGGCGCAGCGGCGGTCCGGTCTTTCCCGCGACCTGGATGGAAACCTCCTCTGGGGCGGGTAGCATCGTCATGGAGGTCTCGGACTTGCTCGGCTACGCCGAGTTTCTCCTGCACACCTGGAACGGTGAAGACTCCTCTGTCCTCACATCTGCCCAACTCCGCGCGATGGTCGATCCATCACTTCTTCCCCCACCAGCGGTGGAGGAGGGATACGGTTACGGGCTCTATTGGGGCACGGATGAGGATTCCGACACACCGGATGAGATCGTCTCCATCGGACACGGTGGCGATATGGTGGGCTACGAATCCGATCTCATGATCGACATCGCAAATGGCGCCTGCATCGTGATGCTGGCAAGCGGCGCCGTGCCCGACTATCAGATGACCAACGATCTGCGCAAACTGGTCGCCGCATCGATCGCCGATGAACCCCTCCCTGAGCTGACCACTGAAACCCTTCGGTCTTACGACGGAGCCGATGCCTGGGCTGGCGACTGGCGATCGTCACAACATGCCATCGAAATCGTGCTGGCCGACGATGGGTTGACCTTCATCGACGACCAACAGCGCATCCCGCTCCAACGCTATTCCCGCCGCTCGAACTCCTACCTGACGGTCGGCCATCCCGATTGGGATCGCTTTCTCCTGGAAGCCGAGCGCGGCGGCGGCGAGGAGGACACCCCTGGTCGAATCGTAAAACTCCATCACGGTGGGGAAACCTTCGTCCGCGATGGCGAGCCACGTCCCGAGATCTCCGATTACCCTGCCGAATGGAAGGGGTACATCGGGTTCTACCGCTCCTACAATCCCTGGTATCCGGCTATCCGGATCGTTCTCCGGGAAGGAACGCTCGTCATGATCGACGCAGGCGGCGAGGCAAGCACCCTTCTCCCGGAAGACGATGGCTTCCGGGTGGGGGCTGAATCGCCGAACTTCAACTGGCTGCGCTTCGATGCGATCATCGACGGTCAGGCGCAAGGCATGCGCTTCGAAACCGGCGCCATCTACAGCCGTTTCTTCGGTGCGTGACGATCGCTCAGGTCTTCCTGAACTCGATGCTCGCGACTGTCGGAGCGCATTGCAAAACCCGAACCGTCAACCCGCTGCTGACAATGCCTTGACATCGGGGAAGGCTGATGCAATAGTGCATTGGTCCTGAGACAAGATCATTCGGTCCGAGTTCTATTGTGGGCCGCCTGCCGCTCGACCGCGGGGATCTTCTGTGTACGTTGCAGGCAATGTGCACGCTATGCGGATGTGCGTGTTCAGCGATCGGGCGGGATCCTGATACACAACCACGCTCGTGTCGGTATTCCCTGCGTTCCGCGGCACCGCGAAAGTCCGAACATCGAATGGAGCCCGCTCCGAACTGATTTCGCCACAGCATGCCATGGCATCTACCGTCATTGTTCAGGAGCGAAAAGAATGAAATGGTTACGACTCGTGTTCGCGGTCGGATTGCTGTTCGTGATGCCGCTTTCCAACCTGCGGCCGGAAGCAGTCTCCGCGGCACAGGCCACCGCGACGTGCGCCGATAGTGAAGAAATTGCCCTCCTCGGACTGATCAACGTGTATCGGGCCGAAAACGGCGCCCCGCCGCTGGCGCTCAGCCAGTCGATGAGCGTGGCTGCCGAGCAGCAAAGCCAGGATATGGCCAATAACGACTTCCTTGGCCATACCGGCTCCAATGGGTCGTCGTATGTCGATCGCTTGACCGCGGCTGGCTATATCGATTCGGGGACTGCGTCGGAGAATGTCTTTGCCGGCGACGAAACCGCCGCAGGGGCGTTCGGTTGGTGGAAGAACAGTCCCCACCACAATGCCACCATGCTCGATCCAGCCAATGTGGCGATTGGTATCGCCCGGGCCAACAACCCCAACTCCACCTATAAGTGGTACTGGACCACCACCTTTGGGCACACCGCCGATGCGCTCGGTTGTGTCGGAGGCGGCGCGCCGGTAACCGATGTGGCCGCAACCGCGACGCCGACCGAAGTGCTTCCCCCTACGCCAACTCCTGCCTCCACCGAGGCGATAGCCCCGGCGGTCGAAGCGACCGCGACCGAAGCACTCCCACCCACGCCGATTCCAGCCGCGACCGAAGCGTTGGCCCCAGCGGTCGAGGCGACCGCGACCGAAGCGCTTCCGCCGGCTCCCGCACCACCCCCAACGGAAGCGAACGCTCCGGTCGCGACGGCCACGGAAGCGCTTGCGCCAGCCACCAACGATGCCGCGCAGCCAACCGTCGCAGGGCAGACGGTGGCACAGCCACCTGGTGAAGGCGGCACAACCGGCGAGGAGCCGGCCGTCGTAGCGCCGGCGGAAGGCGCGGTCACGACCAACCCGGTTGCCACCGCGACCCAGAACACCACCACTGCCGCCGCGGCGCCCGCCGTCTGCGGCGATGCAGAAGAGCTGGCGCTTCTCAAACTGATCAATGATTACCGCGCCCAGAACGGCGTTGGCCCGCTTGTGCTCGGACCAGCCATGACTGCTGCCGCCACCGTGCAGAGCAAGGACATGGCCACCAACAACTTCCTCGGACATGACGGCACCGACGGCTCGACTGT
>JBBQPB010000040.1:0-10977 GCA_038331435.1 Thermomicrobiales bacterium
CCGGGATCGACCAGGTGCAGGACTGGTTTCAGACGCAACTTTCCGACCTGGGTTTCGAGGTGCAGCGCCTGAAAGAAGACATTGCTGGCGACGATATTCTCGCGATTCGCAAAGGCACAGGCACGCGTAAAGTGATGCTGCTTGGGCATGCCGACACCGTCTTCCCGCTGGGGACCGCCGCCGAGCGACCAGTGCGCATCGAGGATGATGCCCTGCTGGGGCCGGGAACATGCGATATGAAAGCAGGGCTCCTGACCGGGTTGTACGCGATTCGAGCGCTCGATCAGGCTGGCTGGGACAGGCTGAGGGAGTTGCAGTTCTTTATCGTTTCCGCGGAAGAGATCGACGACAGGCACTCGAACCCGTTGCTGGAAGGACTCGGTCCACAAGTGGATGCGGTGCTTACTCTGGAGGCCGCGCGGGAAAACGGTGACATCGTCACCTCGCGCAAGGCCGGCAAATGGGTGAACATCGAGGTATTTGGCAAGTCGGCGCATGCTGGTGTCGAACCGGAAAAGGGAGCCAGCGCTACCCTGGCGCTGGCGCACATCATTACGAACGTCTCTGCGCTCAACGCAATGAAACCGGGCATGACGGTCAATCCGGGAGAGATCTCGGGCGGCAGCCGTCCCAATGTGGTTGCCGACTATGCAAAGGTCGAACTCGATGTGCGTGCGTGGTCGAACGGCGATCTGGATGAGCTGATCGCGGCGATCCGGCGAGTGGCGACGCAAGGTTACGTTTTTGGAACCACGGTTGAGATCAGTATCGATCCCGATTCCGGTTGTCCGGCGATGGAATACAGCACCGGAACCAAACGGCTCGAGGCCGCGGCCATCGAGATTGCGGAAGAACTTGGATTTCCGTTGAAAGGCGCAGCTACTGGTGGCGGGTCCGATGTGAGTTTTGCCTGCCATGCCGGCACTCCAGGGCTGGACGGACTCGGACCAATTGGCGGTCTCGATCACAGCCCGAACGAGTACATACTGGTCAGCAGCATTGCGCCACGGGCCGCATTGCTGGCGAAGCTTTTACAACGAATTGGAGACGGAGAGGGATTCGACTATGCCGAGCGCGCCGGCTGATGCCGCCGAGCTGTTGACCCGGTTGCGGGAAGACCAGATCGAGAACTTCTGGGTTACTTATTACGATTACAGCGGAGTCGGGTCGGCGAAAACGGTTCCATCCAGTGGATTTCGCAGCGCATCGCACGATGGGCTGGTCTTTGCGGTCGCGAATCTGGATATGGACATCCTCGATCACGTAGCGCCCGGTGCCACCTGGCTTGGTGATTCAGGGGACATGTTGGTCGTTCCCGATCCGCAAAGCTATGCGGTGCTGCCGCGATTTCCCAAGACCGCCATTGCGAACGGCTGGATGCGCGCCGCTGATGGGACTCCATGGGATGGCTGTCCACGCACCCGCCTGAAGGCAGTGGTCGATGAGCTGGCAATCGAGGGGTTCTCGACCATGGCGGCGCTCGAGCCTGAGTTCTACCTTCTGAAGCCAGAGGAGAACGGCGATTGGTCGCCGATCAACTCGACGCGCATGTTCACCACCTCTGGTTTGCAGGAAGCGCAACAGTTTTCATCGGATGCCGTTGCCGAGCTGGAAGCGATGAATGTGCCGGTGGGGCAACTGGGCAAGGAATACGGTCCCGGCCAATACGAAATGTCGGTCAAACATGGGTCGCCGCTGGAAGCGATCGACCGCTACTGGGCACTTAAGATGACGGTGCGCGATCTTGCGCGCGCCAATGGCTGGGTCGCCAGTTTCATGCCAAAGATTTATACCGACTGGGCCGGAAACAGCTTACATGTGCATGTGAGCATTTGGGATCAAGACGGCAAGACCGACCTGACGCTCGGTACGGCGGATGACGAAGGATTGTCGGATCTCGGGAGCTGGTTCCTGGGCGGTCTGCTGGCGCATGCCCCTGCTCTGACCGGTCTCGGATCGCCGACCGTCAATAGCTACAAACGGTTGCTTCCCGGTTCGTGGGCACCCGCCAATATCTATTGGGGACTCGGGAATCGGTCCGGGGTTGCGCGCATCCCGGGAGTCGGAGATCGGCGGCATATCGAATATCGATCCGGCGACAACTCCTGCAATCCTGCACTCTATCTGGCCGGTCTGTTGGCGGCCGGTCTCGACGGCATTCGCAAACAGACCGATCCCGGGCCGGCGTTTCAAGGCGATGTCGGCATAATGACGGTCGACGAGATGTTGGAAGCCGGGCTCACGTTTCTGCCGCGTACCCTTCCGGACGCGCTGGAAGCGCTCGAAAACGACGAGGTCGTTGCCAGTGCAGTGGGTGAAACCATCCTTCCGCACTTTCTGGCAGTCAAGCGCTCCGAGCTTGCTGCGTACGAGCTACATGTGCATCCGTGGGAACGAGCTACCTATCTGGAGGTGATCTAGGGTCATGGTCGATGTCAGCGGGCTGCCGGTTCTCGATGTTCACGCGCATCCCTTTCTCAACAAGGGCGCGGTTTCGGCCGAGCAATTCACCGATTTCACTGCGTTTGGTGGTGGGTCGCGCGAGTATATGGAGCAGGGCGGGATTTGCTGGACGCCGGAGGTCTCCGATGAGCTTCAGCGGGTCAAGCGTTCGACGCTCTATTTCATCCGCATGGTCAATGACCTGGCGACGTTTCTCGGGACCTCGCCGGATATCGATTCGGTGCTCAACGAGCGAAACGCGCAGGTCGCAGTGTCCTATCAGGAGTACGTCAAGCGGCTCTACGCCGATGCCGGTCTCGAATCGGTGATCTTCGACTTCGGCGTGCCATTGCCGATGCTCGATATCGATGAAGTCGATGCCGATTTGCCGATCGAGGTGATACCGATCTATCGCATAGAGCCGTTGATTGCCGATCTCCTCAAACAGGATTTGAGCTGGGACGAGTTCAAGAATGCCTATGACACGGCGATTTCAGAGGGATTGAGCTCCGGGCGATACAAAGGAGTGAAATCGATCATCGCCTATCGCACCGGGCTGGATGTCTCGCCGCTTTCTCGCAATGCCGATCAGGGATTCCAGGCGCTCGATGCCATCAAGCGCGGTCTGGGTGGTGGCAGCATGAAAAAGCTGCGAGACCATCTTCTTTGCCGTGCTATCGAGCTTTGCATGGAGCACGATGTTCCTATGCAGATTCATACGGGCATGGGCGACTTTGAGGTCAACCTTGTCATGTGCCGCCCGGCCTACCTGATGGACCTGCTGCGCTTCCCGACCTATCGCTCGTGTCGCGTGCTGCTGGTCCACACCGGCTATCCCTATCATCGGGAAGCGGCGTATATGGCGAATGTTCTGCCCCGGGTGTATCTCGATGTGTCGGAGGGAATTCCGTTCGCCTCGTCGGCGGCGTGGGAGATATACGAAGGAGCGATGGCCATGGCGCCGCTCAACAAAATCTGCTATGGCTCCGATGGGTATCAGCTACCCGAGATCATGTACACCAGCACCAAGCTGGGCAAGCAAGCGCTGCAAGATACCCTCAATGGATTGGTCGCCAAGCGTATGCTGACCGAAACCGATGCCCAACGAGCGGCGGCCGGCATTCTGTCGGGAAACGCACGGGAACTCTACAAACTTGTCTGACGCCATCTTGCTCGAAGGATTGCGGTTTTTTGGCTACCACGGTCTCCAACCGGAAGAGCGCACGCTTGGGCAACGCTTTCTGGTGGACGTCTCGGCCGAGCTCGACCTGCGCAACGCCGGCCAGCATGACGAGTTCGAACAGACTGTCAACTACACCAGTATCTACAATGTGGTGCGTGCGGTAGTCGAGGGAGAGCCGATGATGCTCGTGGAGGCGGTCGCCGACCGCTCCGCTCGTTCGATTCTCGAATCGTTCCCGCTGATCACTGCCGTCGAGGTTACCGTGCGCAAGCCGGAGGCGACGATTCGGGGCGCCCATCTCGATGCGGTTGGAGCGCGAGTCCGGCGGGTCCGCGTGCAGGTTCAAGCGACCCAGTCCGTGGCCCCGGGCAAACCTCCATTCCTGGGACCCCGCTAGATCTCGCACGCTTCCTCCTCTCACCACGATCGGTTCAGCCTGTGTCTTCCGACACAGGCAGTTCGTGCTTCACGGCACAGCGTTTCCTGAATTCAGAACTCATTCTTGAGGGTGTCACATAGGACATTTTGTCGGGAGCGGCAATCGGCGTGATCCCGAAAGTCAAGGAGGGTTTTCGAAATGAAACGGCGAACTTTACTGAAAGCAACTGCCGCCGGATCGGCCTTGGCGCTCGCCGGGCGAACGGGATCGTGGAGCTTCGACTGGATACCTGCACTGAAATGGGATATCGATCGCGAAATGACGCAATCCCGTTCTCACGAGGCTGCTGCGAGCAAGTCGTCGATCTCGAGCATGAAGCGCGCGTCTCTCACCGGTACTGCTCCGAGATCGGCGAGCTCGGATGCTCGGATTTCGGCCATCGCTCCACCAACAATCACCAAGGGCGACCGGTCACCGGGCCAGATCCCGCGAACCATCCTCACTGCGTCCACACAGCCGCCAAAGCTCTCCTCGACTGATGAAGAGAGCAGCACTACGTCTGGTCGGTTGGTCCCAATTGCTTCCATGAGAAATATGGTGGCGACGTCGGGACCCAAATACCGCACACGATGACCGCGCTGTCGCAAGAGCCCATTGACCATGCAAATCCCAATTTCGTGTTTTTCGCCCGCTACGCACGCGGAGATGAACAGGGATTCGTCGGGATAGTCGGGGGAATGGCGCAGCGTGATTTCTGTTACGAGCTCCCGGCAGAGTACCGAAATCTCTTTCTCTTGATGGATTTGTAGCTTCCCTGCCACCCACTGCTCACCCAGGCGCACGAGCGCTGGTTGCAGAACCGAAAAGAAGGTAATTTGCGGATCCATTCCCACGCGATCCGCCTGCAGGATGAGCTGACCTGCCTGTTCAAGTTGAGACGCAAGCGCCAGATCGAGAAATCTGCCACTGAGCTGCGCTGGCTCGAGCAGTTGGTTGCGAGCTTCGAGCAACTGGCGAATGTCGTCGAGCGACCGGCCCTCCCGCTGCCACATCTTTATGAGTGCTACCCGGTCGATATCCGACTGGGCATAGAGACGGTGTCCTCCTGAGGTGCGCGACGAACTCAGCAAGCCCTCGCGTTCGAGGAATCGCAGACTCGAGTGCGAAACGTCTGGAAATTGATTCCGAAGGAGTTCGACCGCGTCACCGATCGAAACCAGATTGTCCGGTTCCCGCTCGGTCATAGTCGTTGTCTCCAAAATCTAAACTTGTACATTACATATTTCTATCACGTGCTTCGACAAGGGGCAAACGCGCCAATAACTCGAAGTCAACAGTCTGAGACTAATCGATCGAAATGGACATGGTGAAACGATATTGACAAATATGAATCTATACTATAGGTTTATATAGAAGTTGGTCGAAGTTGATCGATCGGCCTTGGTCATTGGAGCGCCGATCACGGCGCAAGGAAAGAACGGAGCAGGAAACGATGTTGAAATTGCGTTCGATAGGTTCGTTGGGAGGGTTCGCAGCGTTATTGGCGTTGACGATCGCCTTCACTGGTATGGGAAGCACCCTGGCCCAGGACGCAACACCAGTCACAGGGATGTCCGCCATGGGCGACTGCGTGACTGCGCTTGGCATTGGCACTGAAGGCGATGCATGCATCAACGTTATTCATGCCTCCCCAGACGCCCCCGCGGTTGATGTTTACCTCGACGGCACGAAAGCTCTCGAGAACCTCGCTTTCGGCAGTTTCTCGGGTTGGGTCGCGGTTCCGGCCGGTGAGCATCAAGTTCAGGTCGTCCCGACCGGCGCCGATGTCTCTTCTGCCGTGATCGATGCAACTGTCACTCTCGAAGCCGGTGCTGCCTATCAGGTGGCTGCGACTGGACTCGTTGCCGAAATCACCCCGCAGATCTATCAGGTCGACCTGAGCGATCTTGCTGATGGTCAGACCCGCATTCGTGTCATTCACAACTCCCCGGGTGCCCCTGCGGTGGACATTGCGGTCAAGGGCGGCGACGTGCTGATCCCGAATCTGGCCTTCCCCGCGGCAAGCGACTTCCTGGTGGTTCCGGCAGGAGCCTACGATCTTGAAGTTCGTCCGGCAGGCACCACGGACGTGGCGCTGGACCTCTCCGGCGTGACCCTCGAAGCTGGCATGGTCTACGACGTGCTTGCGATTGGAACCCTGGCAGACGGCACCCTTGGTGTTCTCGTCATTCCTTCCACCACGACGGCAACGGTCGCGACCCCAGTCGCGTAACGTTCCCGTTCTCCTCTCCTCTCTGGGTTCGCGGTTTTCCGCGAACCCTTCTCTCTTCCCTGGAGGTCGCGTGAACGTGACGCATCCGGTATGTACAGGAGGAGCACCCATGAAAAAAGACCGAATCGTGGTAGCGGGAGCAAGCGGGCTAATCGGGCGACGTCTCGTGCCTCTTCTCGAAGCATCTGGATATGACGCTATCCGTCTCGTTCGCCGACCAGCTCAGGGCGCAGGTGAGCGTACCTGGGATCCTGTGCATGGGACGATCGAAGCTGGCGCCCTGGATGGGGCATTCGCGATCGTCAATCTCGCCGGTGTTTCCGTAGCCGAAAAGCGCTGGAGCGAATCGCGGAAGCGAGAAATCCTTCAGAGCCGTCTCGATGCCACGGGATTACTGGCTCGTACCATTGCCGAGCAGCGGGAGCATTCCGCAGTGTTCGTCTCGACCTCTGGAATCGGGTACTACGGTGACGGTGGGAGTTCCATCCTGACCGAGGAATCTCCGAATGGCAGCGGCTTTCTAGCCGACGTCTGTCAGCTGTGGGAAGCGGCCGCGGTGCCGGCAACGCAGACTGGAACTCGAGTGGTACATCCGAGGTTTGGCATCGTCCTGGCTTCCGAGGGTGGCGTGCTGGCTCAGTTGAAGCGCCTGTTCGGTCTGGGGCTAGGTGGCCGTATCGGCAATGGCGATCAGTACATGAGCTGGATAGATATTGACGATGCGGTGCGCGCGGTGGGCTATCTTATCGCCAGCTCGGACTCGTCCGGTCCATTCAATGTTGTCACTCCAAATCCTGTCACCAACCGAGCGTTCACCGTCGCGCTTGGAAAGTCGCTCGGACGTCCCACGCTGATGCCTGCGCCTGGATTTGCCGTACGGGCGATGATGGGGCAAATGGCGGACGAACTCGTGCTGGCAAGTCAGCGCGCTCTTCCAGCGCGCCTCATCGAGGATGGTTTCGAGTTTCATGCGGGGACGCTCGAAAGTTCGCTCCAACGTCAGATCGAGATGGCAAACACCTCCTTTAATAGTCGGACCTCCGATCGGGCGGCATAATGGGGTGACGACCTGCATGGAAATTCGGAACAGCCTCACAGGACGAAGAGTGAAGTCATGAGTCTTCCATCAACTATCGAAACGCGAAAACTCGATCACATCGCGATCAACCTCGAGCGAAACGTTGAAATCAGCGGTCTCTCGACTGGATTCGAGCGTCTGCAATTTGCTAACAACGCTCTTCCAGAAATTGATCTTGACGCGGTGAGCACCACTCTCGAGTTTCTGGGCAAACCGCTCGGCGCTCCGTTTCTGGTTTCTTCCATGACCGGGGGAGTGGAGCGAGGTTGGGAGATCACTCGCCGGCTCGCCACCGTGGCGCAGGAGTTCGGGTGTGCTATCGCGGTCGGATCTCAACGAGCGGCGCTCGAAGATCGCAGCCGCGAACGTTTTTTCGCCATTCGCGATGTCGCTCCGACTGTGCCGATATTCGCGAACCTCGGAGCTGTGCAGCTCAACTATGGTTACGCAGTGGACGAGTGTCGCCGAGCAATCGAAATGGTCGAGGGTGATGGGCTTTTTCTGCACCTCAACCCCCTTCAGGAAGCGTTGCAGGCCGGTGGTAACACGGCATTTGGTGTGCTTGCCAAGAAGATCGAGCAGGTTTGCAGGCAGCTCGATGCTCCGGTCATCGTCAAGGAAGTTGGCTTCGGGATCACGGCCGATGTCGCCCGAACGCTTGCGAATTGCGGGGTCGCTGCGATCGATGTGAGTGGAGCCGGAGGGACGTCGTGGAGTGCCGTGGAACACATGCGATGCGAGGATGAAGCGAGTCGCAAGGTATCGCGCGCGTTTCTTGGATGGGGTGTGCCAACCGCACGTTGTCTTGTCGATGTTCGACGCGCTCTACCGTCGCTCCCGCTGATCGCCAGCGGCGGAATGCGAACCGGGGTGGATGCAGCCAAGGCGCTCGCGCTGGGAGCTGGGCTCTCCGGGATCGCTGGTCCACTCTTGCGAGCGGCCGCGGAAAGCGAAGATCAAGCGGTCGAAGCATTGCGAACGTTGATCGAGGAATTGCGAGTGACAATGTTTGCTGTGGGTGCGGCTCAGCTGAGCGATTTGACTTCGAACCTGCTTTTCGAGCTTGATGCTCCACTGCTTTCCCGGGAAGGCGAGGCAAGCTGACAATGGTCGATACGCTGCGTGACGTTCGGATGGAAGATTGGGACATTTGCCAGGGGATCGCCCGGAGTCATGGACGTTCGTTTTTCCTCGCGAGCCGAATGTTAGGGGCAGAACGGCGTCAATCGATACTTGCCGCCTATGCCTACTGTCGTCTCGCGGACGACATCGTTGATCGGGCGGATGGCAATGGCGGTCTTGCAGCGGAGCGCCTGGAAGCCTGGGAGGACGAGCTGGATCGTCCCATCCATCCAGTATCGGTTGCGTTCGCTCATGCTCGACTTCGCTTCGGGATTCCGGACCGGCCGATACGAGAGCTCTTCGATGGGATGCGAGCCGATCTGTTCGTCAATCGCTATGCGAGCTGGCCCGAATTGCGGGGCTATTGTCACCAGGTAGCAGGTACAGTGGGATTGATCGTCGCGCCCATCCTTGGATGCTCTGACAAGTCGGTGCTGCCTTACGCAGCGGATCTCGGAATTGCCATGCAGCTCACGAACATCCTGCGGGATGTCGGGGAAGACGCAGCAATGAACCGAATTTACCTGCCACTGGATGAGCTGGAATATTTCGGTCTGGATCCTGACCGGTTGTTGGCAGGAGAACTCGGCGTAGGGTTTCCCGATTTGATGCGTTTTCAGATAGCGCGTGCCCGCGAATTCTATGAACTGGCGCTGTTGGGGGTGCCAGCGCTTTCCCCGAGTGGGCAACTGACGACACTGGCAGCCGCCCACCTATACGCAGGGATCCTGGAGCAGATCGAAGCAAATCAGTACCAGGTGTTCTCCATCCGCGCAGTGGTGCCTCGCCGGCAGAAAGCGCGCTCAACTGCTGGAGCCGCGATGCGGTTCATGCAATTGACCACGGTCTCGGCCTGGACGTCGCGCCGCCACGATTCGTCACCATCATGCCCGGCGCAGCGAACCGAACACGACATCGAGGGTTGGATACCGTGACACCGGTGAGCCTAGCCAGCAATCAGCGCATCGACGATCTTTGCCGAGCTGAGAACGCCGGGTACGCCGGCTCCCGGATGGGTGCCAGCTCCCACGAAGTACAGATTTTCGATTTCGCTCGCACGATTGTGCTGGCGAAACCATGCCGACTGCGTCAAGGTCGGTTCGAACGAGAACGCCGAGCCGAGGTAGCTGCCCAGGACGTCCTGGAAATGCCGCGGATCGACCATGTGCTCGGTGACGATCGACGCTTTCAATCCGGGAAGATAGCGTTCTTCGAGGAAGTCCATAATTCGGTCTCGATAGCGCGGACCAATAATTTCCCAATCGATGTCACCACCCAAATGCGGTACCGGCGCAAGCACATAGAAAGCTTCGCCGCCGGGCGGGGCAAGCGACGGGTCGGTGATCGTTGGCATGTGCAAATAGAGAGAAAAGTCATCCGCCAGCAGCTTGCGGTCGAAGATATCGCGCAGCAGCTCCTCATAGCGCGGACCCAGGATGATGTTGTGATGAGCAAGGCGGTTGGCCGGATCGTCTCGCCAGGTTCGATCGGTTCCGAAATAGATGACGACCAGCGACATCGAATAGCGCATGGCGTCGAGGCGCCGAGTCATCAGCGATCGATCGACCTGCGCAGGAATCAGATTCGCCCAGGTGTTACGCACATCCCCGTTGCTCACCACCACGTCGGCCGGTATGCGCCGCCCATCTTCGAGCTCGACACCGGATGTCCGATTGCCCATCATGGAAATTTGGGCTACCGGTGCGTTCAACATCAAGGTGCCGCCCAGCTCCTCGAACAGGCTTACCAGCGCGTCGATCAGTGCGCCGGTGCCACCCAAGGCAAACCACACGCCCCACTCGCGCTCAAGATGCTGAATCAACGCGTAGATGCTGGTCGTATCGAAAGGATTGCCACCGACCAGAAGCGGATGAAACGAGAGTACCTGCCGGACCTTTTCATCCTGAATGTACCGCGCAACCAAACCGTAAACCGACCGAGAGCTCTGCAACTGGAGCATGTCTGGCAGGATCCGTGCCATATCGAGCGGATTCAGGAAGGGCCGGTCGGCAAGCTCGGTGAATCCTTTGGCGAATATCCTTTCGGTCAGCTCACTCAGCTCAAGGTAGCCCGCAGGGTCGGCCGGAAAGAGCGAGGTTCTGCGAATCTCGGCCAGCATCCGCTCTTGATCCCCGGTGTACTCGAAGCTTTCGCCGTCGTGAAAAAAGACCCGATAGAACGGATCGAGCGGCAAGAGGGTGAGATAGTCGGCTGGATTGCGGCTGGAGAGCGAAAACAGCTCCTCGATCAACCAGGGGGCCGTGATTACCGTGGGGCCGCCGTCGAAGCAAAATCCATCCTGCTCGTAGACATACGCGCGGCCACCGGGTCGATCCCATTGTTCACAGATGGTGACCTGGAACCCACGCGCAGCCAGGCGGATGCCAATGGCGAGACCGCCAAATCCGCTTCCTATAACGATCGCCCGTTGACCATGCTCCTGTTTCATCAACTGGATCATACGCGCAGTTGCGGTTGGGCTGCAGAAGTTGGGGAACAGT
>JBBQPB010000041.1:0-10747 GCA_038331435.1 Thermomicrobiales bacterium
AATCGATCGATCAGTGATACGGTGAAATGCAATCCCGCTGTCGGAGCCGCTGCCGATCCGGGTATGGAGGAATAGACCGTCTGATACCGATTAGCATCTTCGAGCCGCTCGTGAACATAAGGCGGTAAAGGCACGGTACCGAATCGATCCAGTTGACTGAGCAAATCCGATTGAATCGCTATCCGCACCAACCCCATGTCGCCTCGTTCCACCACCTCGATCGAGTGGTCCGATTCGTCGACGACCAGGCGAGTTCCCGCATGTAGTCGGCGAGCTGGTTTGGCCAATGCCTCCCAGGTGCCATCGGCGAGCGGGTGGAGCAGGAGCAGCTCGATCTTGCCACCGGTATCGGCCTTGTGCGTCGCAAGGCGGGCGGCCAAAACGCGGCTGTTATTCGCAACCAGCAAATCTCCTGTTTGCAAAATATCAGGAAGCAGCTCGACTTTCGTGTGCTCGACGCGACCATTCGCTCGGTCGAGCACAAGCAATCGCGACGCATCACGCCGCTCGAGCGGCGTTTGAGCAATTAGCTCTGGAGGGAGGATGTAGTCGAAATCGGCGGTGCGCATTCGACGCTAGTCGATATCCTCGAACAACACCTGTTGCTGAATATCGAAGGTCGCGGGAGGCTCGATCTTAAGATGATCGTATGCCCGGCGAGTGGCAATCCTGCCTCGCGGGGTTCTTTGCAAGAAGCCGAGCTGGATGAGATACGGCTCGTAGACGTCCATGATCGTGTCCGACTCTTCGCTGGTCGCAGCCGCGATGGTGTCGATGCCAACCGGCCCGCCATCGAACTTCTCCACGATAGTCAGGAGAATGCGGCGATCGATGTCGTCCAGACCCAGCTCATCGACATCGAGCATTTCCAATGCTTCTGCAGCCAGCGCGGTGTCGATCACCGGCGCGTCGCGCACTTCAGCCACATCGCGCACACGCTTGAGCAGGCGGTTGGCAATGCGAGGAGTACCCCGAGAGCGAACCGCGATTGCCAGAGCACCGTCATCGGTGAGTTTGACGCCCAGAATAGCGGCAGAGCGCTTGATGATGGTTTGGGTTGATTCGATGTCATAAAAATCGAGCCGCATCACCGAGCCGAACCGGTCCCGGAGCGGTCCGGTCATCATCGCGAGCCGCGTGGTTGCTCCCACCAATGTGAAGCGGGGCAGGTTGATGCGCATTGAACGGGCTGCTGGTCCCTTGCCGATGACAATATCAACAGCAAAATCCTCGAGCGCCGGATAGAGCACTTCTTCGACGACCCGGTTCAGCCGGTGAATCTCATCGATGAAGAGCACATCGCCGGCTTTCAAATTCGTCAGGATGGAGACAAGATCACCGGCCCGTTCAATGGCCGGACCAGAGGTAATCCGAAGGCTGACCGACATTTCGGTCGCAATAATCGACGCGAGCGTGGTTTTTCCGAGTCCTGGGGGGCCGTACAGGAGGGTGTGATCGAGTGGTTCGCCACGACGCTTGGCGGCCTCGATGAAAACCTTGAGGTTCGTCTTGACACGATCTTGACCGATGTACTCTGCCAGACTCTTGGGGCGCAGCGAGCCATCGACCCGCTGGTCTTCATTTCGTTGGCGCGCCGAAATGATGCGGTCTCGGCCATCCGCATCTGGAGTCGGCGTAGTTACAACAGCGCGTCGTTCGGTCATCGGCTGAGTATACCCCGTCGCCGAACATCTGTTCGTACTATTCGTCGACGACCATGTTCGGAATTCCGTCGACGATGGGATATCTGCGAGCGCATTTTGTGCAGACCAGCACGGAATCTTGCAACTCGAGCTCTCCGTGGTCCACCGGGCATACGAGCAATGCCAGAAGATCAGAATCGATAACAGCTCCGGTTTCCGTCATGTGGTTCACTCCTCATCGATCAGGTAGCAGGCGAGGGACTTGCCTCAGGTGTTGCTACCCCCAGCTCAACCAATCGTTCCTGCGCTCGCTGGGCAATGAACGAATCCGGAGCGAGCTGCACCGTCCGCTCGTACTCATCTATTGCGGCGACGAGGCGTTTTGGGTTCATTCCATAGTAAACCTCGGCCAGATAGTAATGCGCTTCGGCATTCTCCGGAGCCAGCTGGATCGCTTGCTGGAACTGGAGTTCGGCGTCTCCGTTCATGTCGCCTGATGTAAGCGATCGTGCAAAGTCGATACGCAGATTTGCGTCGTTGGGAGCCAGCGAGATTGCCTTCTCATACCAGGGGATCGCGCTGGCCAGCTCACCAGTGTTCGCAAGGTAGTTGGCGTAGGCAGCCGCGGCGACCGGATCGGACGGATTTGCTTCCGCCGTCGAGCGAAAGGAGTCGCCAACAGCTGCGTCGATCTCGACGCTATTTCCCCCGCCGTCGTCTCCGCCGCTGAACGCATCGAATACCAGCGGGCCAATGATTCCCAGGCCCAGAGAGACGACCATGATTCCGGCCATGATGACGAAAAGGATCTTGTACTTTTCCCCGAGTTTCGGCATTTCTTCCATTCCTGGGCCGTTTCTCCTCGCCGCGGAAGCTACCACATGCGAATGCAGCGACTGCACCCAGCTTTGTCGACGCTCCAACAATCGCTCTTAGGAAGCGCATGAAAGGGTACGGGTTTGATCCTCACTTGCGCACATGGTAAATTTGGTTGGCTCAAGCGGCAGCTGCGCGCTTGCCGGCCTAGCTCAGTTGGTAGAGCAGCTGTTTCGTAAACAGCAGGTCCGGGGTTCGAGTCCCCGGGTCGGCTCCGAGCGAGCCGGTTGAGACCTTTCATGCCGAAGTGGCGAAATGGCAGACGCGCTACGTTCAGGGCGTAGTGGGGCGACCCATGGGAGTTCGAGTCTCCCCTTCGGCACCAAGGTCTCATCCGCATACGTTAACAACTGATCGAAGTGACAGGGAAGGGCGATCGCTGGACCCGTTTAGGGTCTAGAGGAAAGTCCGAGCTGCACAGAGCGAGGGTGCCTGGTGAAAGCCAGGGAAGCGCTTTCGGGCGTTGACAGTCCACATCGGCGCGTCGGCAACGACGCGAGAGCAACAGAAACCATTCCGCTCCAGCTTTGGTTGGAGTGGCTGAAAAGGGCAATCCTCCCCGCAGCAATCTCCGATCCGGCCGCAAGCAGGTTGCTCGCCGAGGCCGAAAGTCGAGAGCAGCCGCCGTACCCATCGGTGGCCGGTCGCAAGACCGAGAAAGATGATCGCCAGGAACAGAACTCGGCTTACTCTCCCTTCACTTCGATCGTACGGTGCCCTTAGCTCAGCTGGTTAGAGCGCTTGTCTGTGGAACAAGAGGTCACGGGTTCAAGCCCCGTAGGGCACCCCACAAATGAAATCGTTCACATATTCTTGCGCGAGTAGCTCAGCGGATAGAGCACTGGTCTTCGGAACCAGGGGTCGCGGGTTCAAATCCTGCCTCGCGTACCATTAGGCTGCGTCACGGTAAGGTTCAAATCGCAGTTGACCCACACTCCAATGCTCCATCACGTCCTGACCGCCGTACCTCCAGATAGCGAAGACACAGCGCGATCGTTCTATGTCGGGCTACTTGGCCTCTGCGAGGTTAGCAAGCCAGCATCCCTTGCCGCCCGAGGCGGCCTGTGGCTCTCTACCGGTTCGATCGACCTCCATCTCGGAATCGATCCCGACTTTCTCCCCGCGCGCAAAGCTCACATCGCGTTGCTGGTCGAAGATCTCGATCAGCTGCGAGTTCGGCTCGCGTCCGCGGAAATCGAGCTTGGACCCATTGAGCTCGAGCTACCGGGATTCCGACGGTGCTATGTCCAGGACCCCTTCGGCAACCGTCTCGAACTTATGCAATCCCTTTGACACCGTTGTCTGCGAAAATCTCGCCGACACGCAAGGGGAGGGACCTGCCATGAACGCATACATTCTGTCGATCGGGGCCGAGCTACTTCACGGACACATTACCGATACCAACGCCACCTACCTCTCCCAGGAGCTGGATGCGCGCGGCATCGAGCTGCTTCACGTCATTCAGGTTGGCGACGACCGCAATCGGATTCGAGAATCGGTCGAGAGGTCTCTGGCTGAAGCAGACATTGTTATTTGCACTGGCGGCATTGGGCCGACCGAGGACGATCTGACCCGCGAGGGCATCGCCGATGCGGTGGGCGAAACACCCGAGGTGAACGCCGAACTGCGCGCGGAGGTTGAGGCGTTCTTTACCAAGCGCGGTCTCACAATGCCGGAACGGAATGCCAAGCAAGCCTGGCTGATTCCATCTGCGGAAGCGCTTCCGAATCCGGTCGGCACGGCGCCCGGGTGGTTCGTCCAAACGAACGGCAAAGTCATCGTCTCGATGCCCGGCGTTCCGCGCGAAATGAAGCGCATGTGGTCGGAGCAAGCCGCGCCGCGCATCGGTGCCAAGCTTTCAGGGCGAAGCTACAGTTCGGTAACCCTGAAAACCATCGGGCTGGGCGAGTCGGCACTTGAAGATTTGATTGTCGATCTTGTGGCTAAGACGAACCCCATCGTAGCTACCTACGCGAAAGACGACGGTGTTCACGTGCGGGTTGTCGGCATCGCAAACGATGAGGAGTCCGCCCGAGCCATTCGCGATGACGCAGCAGCCGAGGTAACTCGTCGGCTGCAACGCTGGTTGTACGGAGAAGACGACGTTACTCTGGCGGGATCGATTGCTGCTCAGTTGCGCAAACGCGATCTAAAGATCCGTATCATCGATCACGGGGGCGGCGGACAGTTCGCTGCACTGATGATGGGTGATCAGGACGGAGCAGCAGCGACCGTCGAAGCCATTGCCCGCCCTGCGGACGACACCTCCGCCGCCAAGCTCGCAAGGCCGGCCATTGACGGCGAGGCAAACGTGCTCGGCGTAGGGATCTCGCTGTCGGCGTCACCCGCCGGCACCGTTTACGACGGCATGATCAGCATCGCAATCGCCGGCACGGTTTCGGGAGCGCAAGAATTCCCAATGAAATCATCCATGCCGGAGCTTCAGCGCCGTTCGATGCTCTTCACGGCGGACGTGCTTCACCGGCTGCTGGACGGTTCGCTCGACTGAAACGAGGCAATGAACTCCCGTTGCCGGGCGAGCATATTCTCGCGCTCCTGATCTGAAGCGTCATTCCATCCGGCCAGATGCAATGCACCGTGGGTGACCAGGAAACGCAGTTCCGCGTGCAGGTCCCAACCATCGTCATGCCGTTGGCGCTCGGCTTGTTCCACGGAAATCACGATATCCCCGCCCGGATTTTCGTCCGATGGGAAGGTCATGATGTCGGTCGGTTCAGCGATGTTCATGAACTCCGCATGAAGATCGGTCAAATGCGCATCTGAGGTCAGCACAATGGCAACTTCCCAGTTGCCTTCCATGCCTTCCTGTTCGAGGGCGTGACAACAGAGTTCGCCAAGATCAACCAGGAGGAAGTCGTCGAAGGTCTCAGTGAGATCGACCGGTTCGGCCAAGCAAGAAAAGCGCGAGTCCACCGGTTAACTGGAGGTGAGCGCGCTTTTTGCGGCTTCGCTGAGCCGTTTTCCGTCTGCTCTTCCGGCAGCGCGTTGAATCAGCAGTGGCATCATTTTCCCAAGCTCTTTCGGTGAAGTCGCGCCAGTTTCGGCAATCACGTCGGCAACCATCGCCGCGACTTCATCGTCCGAAAGTACCTCCGGCAGGTAGCGCTTTAGCACTGCTAACTGTGACTCTTCCTTGTCGACCAGATCGGTTCTGCCCGCCGCGCGGAATTGATCGATCGATTCCTGGTGCCGCTTCGCGTCGCGCTGCAGCACGGCAATCTCTTCCTGTGGCGTCAGTGGTCCGCCCTTGTCGATTCGGGCATTCTTCAATGAGGACATCGTGTAGCGGACGGTGTCTCGGGTGGTTGTATCTCCGGACCGCATCGCATGCTTCAAGTCTTCCTGCAATTGCATATCAAGTGTCTGTTCGCTCACGGAACCCTCATCAACCCATGCGCCCAAGGCGCTGTCCGCCCAGCACATGGGCATGCAAATGAAAAACGGTCTGCCCGGCTTCTTCGCCGTCGTTGATGACCACACGATAACCGCCCGCGAACAGATTGCGCTCTTTGGCGACCTGGCTCGCAAGCGATAACAGTTCGGCGGCGATAAGCGGATCGTCCAGCTCGCGCAAACTACTCACGTGGCGCTTCGGCACGACCAGGATGTGGACGGGTGCCGACGGCGCGATATCATCGAATGCCACTGCATGCTCGCTTTGCGCGACAAACTCGGTCCCCATCTCGCCATTCGCGATACGGCAAAAGAGGCAGCTTTTGTCCACCTTTTGATTCTCCTGTATCGACCAGTCGCCTATTGGGCGACATGCTCCATCATATTCAATAGACCCTGCATGTAACCGATCGCATGAGCGCGGCCGCGATGCTGCCAGTCGCTATCGTCGTCCATATGCGGAACGTGATCGTCCAGCAGGAACCCATCGAAGCCGACCCGTCGCAACGCCAGCATGACCTCGGCGGGATCGTAATTTCCCTCACCAATGAAACATTCCTGAAAGGTCGGCACCGTTCCCTGCACATCCCGGAAATGAATGTAGAGAATTTTCCCTTCCGGGCCAAACCGCTCGATCATCCGCATGACATTGACGCGCCCACCCGGCATTTCAGAACAGCAACCGAGGCAGAGATCGAGTCCGAACGCCGAGCTGTTGGCAATTTCGACACCCTTCTCAAAACCTTCAACACTCCCGAAAATGCGCGGCACCCCGCCCAGCATCGGAACCGGTGGATCGTCTGGATGCAACGCAATCTTCACTCCCACCTCCTCGGCAATCGGTAAGACCGCGTGCATGAAATAGGCGAAGTTCTCCCACATCTGTTCGTGGGTGAGCACAGGCTCGTCCTCGACGACCAGCGTCGCCAGCCGCTCATCGGCTTTAGCGACGAAGGATTTGGCTCCACCCGCATGTTCGATAACCCGCGAATCGAACGCGGTTACATGTGCGCCACCGCGTCCCGGAGCTTGGCCAGTGGTTCGCCAGACCGAGTTGGGCATCCAGTGAATGCCAAGAATAGGGATACCTGCTGTTCTCATGTTGCGCACCGTCGTCTGGTAGTTCGCAATTTGCTCGTCTTTGCCGGAAAGACCGAGCATGGCTTTGTCATAGAAGTGAATCGGGACGTTCTCGATGGCTTCGAGCGTCAGATCGAATGACTCGCACTTTTCAACCAGTGCCCGCAAGTCTGCGGTCTCCCAATGGGTTTCGCCCGGGAGCTTGGGGGTGTTCATTTGCACACCGCGCACCCCGATCTGCTGGGCGAAGCGGAGTTTTTCGTCTGTCAGGATATTGAATTGACCAATCGCAATGCGCAGCATTGTTCGTCTTTCCTATCGACGGATCCCCGCGTTCCACATTTCGGAACGGATCGAAGTGCGGTAACAATGAGGTCAGGAAGCGGAACTGTCAATCGTGAACGGTTGACAAATCAGGCTGCCATTGCTAGGTTCCTCGTACCAACTTCGGACCAATCGGGGTTCGCACACAATTTACAAGAGGAGACGGTCAAAGATGACACGGCTTTCCCGACGACGATTTCTGGCGACATCCTCCGCGGCTGCCGCCGCGTCGACCGCAGGAGTTTCACGGCTCGATGCCATGCTCTCCGCCAAAGCGGCGCCCGCAGTCCTGCAGGACAAACCAAAGCTGACCTATTGGGGCGGCCTGATCTTCTCGGACGACGCCAACAATCTGTTGGTCGACACCATCAATCAATGGGGTGAGGACAATAACGTCAACACCGAAGTCGTCATGATCAACCAGAACGAGACTAACCAAAAGGTCTCGGCCGCGGTCGAATCCGGCACGATGCCCGACGCGCTCGACATGGGTCTCGATCTCCAACTTCTCCTGAGCAATACCGGCCAACTGCTGGAGCTCGACGATCTTTTCACCAAGATCGGAGAGGCACACGGTGGTTGGTATCCATCGATCGAATCTGCCGCCAGTCTGGCGGGAGCCAAAACGGGCATTCCGTTCGGCCCCTCGGGAAATCTGCTCTTCTCCCGCCAGGATGTGCTTGATGCAGCCGGGTTGACTCCACCGCCTTCCACCTGGCAAGAGATGAGTGAATGGGCCGCCCAGGCGCAGGACCCGCCGCTCTTCGGGATGGGACTCGCGCTTTCGAATGTCGGTGACGGCAATCTTCAGATGTCCGTTCTGCAATCGTACGGCGGCCGCATCGCTGACGATGCCGGGACGACTGTGACCATCGACTCTCCCGAGACCCGCACTTACATGGAATGGATTACTGGCGCGTTCGCCGACGGTCTTTTCCCACCAGGCGCAACGACCTGGGACGGAGGAGGAGACAACGCAGCCTATCTCGCTGGTCAAGCGATTTTTATCGCCAACACCGGCAGCGTGCATATTGCCGCGTCGAACGACGATCCTGAGCTGGATGCAGCCACCAATTTCGCCGCACTTCCGTCCGGTCCGGTGATGCAGGTCTCACCGATCAGCCCGAACGCCCGCGCCATTCCGACATCCACCAAGGATCCTGACACCGCGAAGGCGCTCATCGAGTTCCTGGCGAATCCCGAGTTCATGGAGTCATATCTCAACGTTGCCATTTACGGCCCGGCGTTGAACGGGTACGCCGGCTTCGCCATATTCCAGGAGCCAGTGCACGCCGGGTTGCTGAATCTGGTCGAGAATGGAACTGCGCCGGGCTTCCCCGATGTGTACAACACCGCGTATGCGGATTTCTCAGCGAACTTCATCGTTCCCAAGATGGTCCAGCGCGTGGTGGTCGATGGCAAATCGATCGACGATGCCATTGCCGAAGCACAGGAGCAAGGTCAGCTCATCTACGACAAATACAAGTAAGCCAACGACGAACGCTGGCATCTACCGGGCTCCCGTTGTGAGCGGGAGCCCGGTCTCGCTTCTCTGGATTTCACCATGTCCACCGTAGTTGCCCCTGAGCAACTCTCCAGTCAACGCCCTCTGATGACCTTTGCGCGTCGCAATGCGCTCTGGGGCTATCTACTCGTGATTCCGGCGATCATTCTGCTGATCGGCTTGGTCGCCTACCCGTTTTTTTATGCCATCTTCATTTCGTTCACCAGCCGAATCGTGGGTGACGCTGGCCATTTCATCGGGTTGGACAACTTTCGCTATCTCTCCAAGTCATCCAGCTTCGAAAAGACCATCCGCAACACGATCACACTGGTAGTCGTTTCCGACATTCTCAAACTGACCGTCGGTCTTGGACTGGCGCTCATCTTGAACGAGCAGATTCGCGGTAGGGGATTCTTTCGAGCGTTCATGTTGCTGCCCTGGGCGATGCCCGGCTTCGTGGCCTACCTGGTCTGGCGCCTGCTCTTTCTACCAATCGGAGGCGGTGTCAATCTGATTCTGTCTGGAACCGGTATTAGTACCGAGTACATAGACTGGCTGGGGCAAAAGTCGACTGCCCTTCCGGCCGTCATCTTTGCGACGGTTTGGCGCGGATTTCCGTTTTGGTGCATTTCGTTTCTCGCAGCGCTACAAACTGTTCCCCCTGATCTCTACGAAGCATCAAAGATCGACGGAGCCAATGCGCTTCAGCGGTTCCGTTCGGTGACCCTGCCGCATCTGCGCCATGTCATCCTGGTCGTGGTGCTGCTCTCGTCGATCTGGACTGCCAACAGCTTCGAGAATATCTGGCTCATGACCCAGGGAGGCCCGTCCGACGCCACCATGGTCTTCCCGGTGCTTGCCTATTTCGGTATGCAAACGCAACGGCTGGGCGAAGCCGCGGCCGTTTCCGTGGCCATGATTCCAGCACTCTTGATCCTGGTGTTTCTCGTTACCAGCTTGATCGAACGAGGGGACGATTGATGTCCGCCCTGCCCGCGACTCCACGCCGGCATTTCCCCTGGAGGAGTCTTGGCATCTATCTGATCCTCTTTGTGTTCGTCCTGGTGATCGCCTTTCCTATCTATTGGATGTTCACAATCTCTCTGAAAATCCCACGCGATATCTATCGCACTCCAGCGCTGTGGCCCGATTTCGTCACCGCCGATAACTATCGCGTGCTGATCGAAGAGAAGAAATTCCTGGTCAACATCAAGAACAGTCTCATTGTCGCCGGGTCGGTCACCATCGTTTCCCTGTTCGTTTCCTCGTTTGCCGCGTACAGCATCGTCCGCTTCAAGTACCGCTTCAAAGGGTTGATCGGCCGCTTGATTCTCTTTGCCTACCTGACGCCCGTGTCGCTGCTCTTCATCCCGCTATCCATCATCGTTGCCCGGCTGCATTTGGGAAATTCCTTGTTTGGACTGGTGGTCGTCTATCTGACCTTTTCCATACCCTTGAGCACCTGGTTACTCTCCGGCTATTTCCGAGGGGTTCCAGCAGAGTTGGAAGAACAGGCCATGGTGGACGGTTCCGGAAGGCTTGGAGCGCTTTTTCGCATTCTCATACCGCTATCGGCCCCAGGACTCGTAGCGGTGGCGATCTTCACGTTTACTGGCGCGTGGAACGAGCTGCTCCTGGCGCTCATCTTCATTACCTCGGAAAACAAGCGTACGGTGCCGCTGGGGCTCAACTACCTCATCACCGGCGATGTCTTTCTCTGGGGTCCGATCATGGCCGGTGCCGTGCTCTCGTCACTGCCAGTCATCATTCTCTACTTCATGGCACAACGGTTCATGGTCGCTGGCATGACCTCGGGATCGGTGAAAGGCTAACGCCGCTGCTGATATTCAGCGATACTCCTGAGATGACAAGGTCAAATAAAGAAATTCTCCGTGCCTGAGCTTCC
>JBBQPB010000042.1:0-10585 GCA_038331435.1 Thermomicrobiales bacterium
GAGGCGTTCGGCGGCTGGGTCGGGGTTGGCGTGAGCTCAGGAGTGGGAGAAGGTTCTGGCGTGCTGGTCGGCTCGTCGGGCGAAGTTGAATCATCGAGCGAGCAACCAGTCAACCCCGCGGTTAGTCCCAATGCTCCCAAGGAAAGTACCGAACGTCGCGAAATTCCCACGAATCGACCGCCGTTTTCAATCTATGGCCGATGCATCCATGCATCCAACCCCATTCCCGGACACATCGGTCCGCGCTTCCAGCGATCATAGCGGATGACCGCACGAATGGTGCGTTGCTTCGCGGCAAATTTCGGGCTGGTAGGATGCCGCTGACCGGTATTTCCGCTGGTCCAACCGATCTGGATTGAAAAGGGACAACCCAACGATGCGCATGCTGCTGGCTGGAATCGTCCATGAGACCAATACCTTCGCTGAAAAGCGAACCGATATCGACGAGTTCGAGGCGAACGGAATCTTTCGCGGACAGGAACTGCTGCAACTGGCCGGAACGAACACGGTGATCGGCGGGGCGGTGGAAGCGGCAACTGAGCTCGGGATCGAGTTGATTCCGGTTATCGCGACGAGCGCGATACCAGGCGGGCTGGTAACCGATCGAGCCTTCGAATTGGTGGTCAGCGCAATCGAGGAAGTGCTCGCGCGTGAAACGCCCGATGCGATCGTCCTCGACCTGCACGGCGCGATGGTGACCGAGTCGCACGACGATGGCGATGGGGCTGTGCTGGCCCGGGTACGCGCGGCGGCTGGAGCGGATATGCCGATTTTCGCGACGCTCGACCTGCATGCCAATGTCGGCCCTGAGATGCTGGAAAACGCGACGGCGCTGATTCCCTTCGATACCTACCCGCACGTGGACAATGCCGAGCGTGGGAGCGAGGCGGTGCGACTGGCAGCGCGTGCGGTCACCGGTGAGATTGCGCCAATGATGGCGTCGCGCAAGCTGCCGCTGCTTCCGGACGGACCGCGCCAGTTCTCGGGTGCAGAACCGACGAAGTCCGTCATGGCGCTGGTGCATGAGATCGAAACTCGAACCGGCGTGTTGACAGCCGGCGTGTGTTTCGCTTTTCCCTGGGCAGACTGCCCGTTTCCCGGCATGACGGTTACGGTGGTGACCGATGGCGACCATGAGTTGGCAACGACATATGCTGACGAGATCAGTGACTACATCTGGAGTCGCCATACCGAGTTCAAAACCGAGCTCTGGAGCGTCGAGGAAGCGATTCACGAAGCAATGTCGACTGAACTCGGCCCAGTAGTGCTCGCCGATCTGGGGGATAACCCGGGCGGAGGCACTGCCGCGGACGGTACGTCCATCCTTTGGGGGTTGATGGATCTCGGCGCTGAGGGCGCGGTGGTTTCAACGATCCGCGATCCAGAGGTGGTCGCGCTCGCCTTCGAAGCAGGGGAAGGAGCGGAAATCGACACCCTGCTTGGTGGCAAGACCGACGAGCGCCATGGCTATCCCATCCCTATCAAGGCGACCGTGCTGCGGCTCAGCAACGGGGATTTTGTCTATGAAGGTCCGATGGATCGTGGCGTGCACGACACGCTTGGGCGAACTGCGGTACTGAGCGTGCATGGCCGGTACGGTCATGAGGTGCTGGTCATCGTGTGCGAACGGCGCGTGCAGTCGCTGGACACCGCGGTATTGCGATCGCAAGGGATCGAACCGACGGAGTGCAAAATCATCGCCCTGAAGTCCGCCGTGCATTTTCGTGGGGCGTTTATGCCGATCGCCTCGCGAATTCTGGAAGTGGATACTCCCGGGCTGACCTCGCTGGACTACACTCGTTTCCCATATCAACGGTTGACGCGGCCGATCTGGCCCATGGACGAGATCTAGCCTCTAAACAGAAAGGCCCTACCGTGGAAACGTTCAATCTCTACATGGACGAGTTGTCGAGCGAGCCGAGCGGCGATGCCGAAAAGTTTGTCGAAGTGCAATTCCGCATCGTTCCCGGAAGCGCGGATGAAGGCGACCCAGAAGTTGATGCGGTCCTGGCCGGGCTCGATATCTTCGACCTCATCGACTTGCGCGACGAGCTCCAGGGTGTAATCGACGCACTTGCTACCTCTGGCTTGGAGAGTGCCGAGGAGGATGGCGACGCCGAGCTACCCGCGTAGGGCGCTAGCGGAGTCCAGCGGCAATCGAAATCGATGACATCGCCAGAATGATGGCACCTGCCGCGATGTCTATACGGGTGATCCAGATTGGCGTCAGCCGATGATGTACGCGACTCAATAATCCACAGAGGATCAGCCACCAGAGCATCGAACCCGCGAAGACGCTTGCCACCAGGAGCGCGGAATCGAGTGCGCTCGATCCGAGTGAGAGTCCGAGCCCCCCAAAGATTGCGGCGAAGGCGAGAATCGTAGTCGGATTCGAGAGCGTCAACAGATACATCGTGCCCACGACGCGCCTCAGGCTGTGCGACACGGCAGTCTCAGGACGCGCCTCGACTGGGGTGCGCGCGGTCTTCAGGATGCGCCATGGGATAAATAGCAAGGCGATGCCCCCGGCTATGCGGATCAGTCGTTGATGTTCGATTAGCAGGTCTGAAAGCGATGTCAGGCCAAACGCCGCGATGGCGCCATAGGTCGCATCGGCCAATGCGATGCCAAGCCCGGAGACTAGCCCAGCCGCGAGACCGCGATCGATGGAGCGGCGAATGGTGAGCATAGACATAGGGCCGATTGGAGCGGCGACGGACAGACCGATCACCCCACCCTTGAGTGCGAGCGAAAGACCCATGGGTGAATGCTCTTTATCTACAAAGGATTACGAAGTGAGCAGCGGGGCCGCGAGTCCAGTTCGAGTGTAGAGCTGCATGAACTCGGCATGGGCGTCTTGCTGAGATGCGGTTCCGGGGGAGCGAAGCATAGACCAGTAGCCGTCCTGGCCAAGGGTCCAGGAGCCATCGATATCGCTCAAATAGAGGGGAAGGACGGTATCGCGAATGTGAGCAATGAGACGGCTATCTTCGACCGGGAAAACCACTTCGATGCGACGGTCGAGATTGCGCTCCATCAGGTCGGCACTTCCCATGTATATCTCGTTGTTGCCGCCGTTGCCGAAGTAAAAGATGCGGCTGTGCTCCAGGAAGCGGCCAATGACGCTTCTGACGCGAATGTTTTCGCTCCAGCCTTTGACACCAGGCCGGAGGCAACAGGCGCCGCGAATGATCAGATCGATCTGCACGCCTTCTTTTGACGCTACGTAGAGCGCGCGGACGAGTTCGCGGTCGACCAGTGAGTTCATCTTGAAGATCAACCGCCCATTGCCATGCTCCCGGTGAGCCAGGATTTCTCGCTCGATAGCGTTCAGGAAGTGCTCCCGCAGCAAGCGCGGCGCAACCCAAATTTTGCGATAACGGTGCTGCTCGGAATACCCGGTAAGCACGTTGAAGAGCTCAGAAACATCGCTGGTGATGTCGGCGTCTGAGGTAAAGACGCCCAGGTCTTCGTACAGCCGGGCAGTACCGGCATTGTAATTACCAGTCGACATGTGGGCATAGCGGCGCAGGCCGTCGGCCTCGCGACGAACCACCAAGGTGACTTTGCAATGCGTTTTCAGGCCAGCGATGCCATACGCGACATGGACGCCGTGGTGTTCCAATTGCTGGGCCCAGCTGATGTTGTTCTCTTCGTCGAACCGCGCTTTAAGCTCGACAAGAATAGCCACCTGGGTATCGTCGTCGCGCGCCTCGATTAAGGCCGGAATGAGTGGCGAGTCCTTACCAATGCGATACAACGTCTGCTTGATCGCCACCACATCTGGATCAGTTGAGGCCGCTTTCAGGAAATCCGTGAAGATCGAAAAGCTCTGGTAGGGGTGGTGCACCAGTACATCTTTCGCTCGAATGGTGGCGAAAATGTCCGGTACGCCCCACGCCCCCAAATCTGGGTTGCCGCCCAGGGTTGACGGAATGAATGGTGGGTCCTTGAGATCGGGTCGGTCGAGGCGCAGAAGCTCCATCATGTCTTCAAGAGCCAGTGGACCCTCGGTGACATAAAGCTCTCGGTCGGTCGCGCCGAGCTGATCGAGGAGCCAGCTCACCACTGAGGCCGGCATTCGGGTATCGACCATCAGTCGAACGACCGAACCAAAAGTGCGCTCGGAAAGGAGCTCGCGCATCATGGCCAACAGATCGTGGGCATCCTCGTCGTCATCGATTTCGATATCGGAGTCGCGGGTTAGATGGAACGGGTATGCCTCGATCGCCTGATGTCCCGGGAAGAGCTCATGCAGGTGCGCGGCGATCAAGTCTTCCAACCAGACGAATCGGTACACGTTCGTATCAGACGTGTCCGGTATCCGTACCAGGCGCGGGAGAATTCTCGGTAGCTTGATGCGCGCCAGCTTGTCGGCCCCGTCCGATCGTAAGAGCACGATCAGGCTGATGCTGTCGTTGGAGATGTGCGGAAAGCGACGGGCGTGATCAATCGCTTGTGGGGTGAGAATCGGGAAAACTTCTCGTTGAAAATATCCGCTGAGCGATATACGTTCGGCGTCTGTCAACGTATCGTACGTGGTGATCTCGATGCCGTTACGCCGAAGCTCTGGCACCAGCTCCTTCAACAGAACGGAAGTGAGTTCGAATTGCAACCGCCGGGTACGCTCACGAATGGCCAGATAGAGCGCGGTTGGGGTTCGGCCATCGACGGACGGCTCGGTGATTCCGGCCTTGATCTTGCGTAGCACACCAGCCACACGAATCATGAAAAATTCGTCGAGGTTGGAAGAATAAATGGCGATGAACTTAGCGCGTTCGATGAGGGGAACGAGTGGATCGCGCGCTTCAGCAAGCACCCGAGCATTGAAGTCGAGCCAACTCAGCTCGCGGTTGATGAAGAGCTCGGCGGAAAGTGCCGGCAGGTTCGGTGGAACCAAAATACTGAACGATTCAGCATCGCCATTCGAAACGGCTTGGGACCCTCGCTCTGACTCGGGCGGGGCAGGTGCGCGTCGATTTTTCGAGTTTCGCCGCGCACTCACTGTCAGCTCACTCCAGGGGCGAAACCGGCGACGTGAGGGTCAGGCGGCTTTCGAGGAAACGTGGCTATTGGCAAACTCGCGAATCTCGCGCATAGCCAAAACGGGAACGAACTGCGTCACTCGGGTCTCATTGGTAAGCAGTCCGCTGAGCACCGAGCTTACCCAAGACTGAAGGGTAATATCGTCGGCCACCGTACCATATGTCCGGCGGCATTCTGCGAGAACGCGCGCGTTGATGGCTTGAGACGTTTTGGAAAAGCTGACCACCGGCTGTTCCGACATCGAAGACACTCCTGACGGGGTTCGAAACTGCGCATCGGAGCGCTGCTGGCCGCTGGTTTCCTGCGCCGGTCCAAGCTCATCGCAATTCTGCATCAGCAGTATCGACTACCGCCACTCTGGTTTGTTATCAGATTGTTAATTGATCGAAAAGTCGACGGGATCCGCAAATCGAAACATGGGTACAGTGGTTTTGTGAAGGATTACCGTTGACAGCAGCAACCCCAACAGCGTAGAAAGAAAGCATCGAACCCCGAAAGATCGTAGCAAACAACGCAAGGAGGCTTTATGCGGCGGAACCGGTACCTGATGTTCTTCGTGGCATTTTCGCTCTTGTTGGCCCCAATGCTGGCCAAAGGCTCTGCAATTGCCCAGGATGACGATCCGATCGTTATCGGGGCTCCGGTCAACTTGACCGGCTGGATGGCCGCGTACGATCAGCCGCCGCTAGACGGCGCGAAACTGGCGGTAGAAAAAATCAACGAAGCAGGCGGCGTGCTTGGGCGGCCGCTGAAAATCATCCAGATCGATGGCAAAACCGACCCGGCAACGGTCGGAAACGCCGCGCTGGAAGTCATCGACGACGGTGCCGATGTCATCGTCGCTCCGTGCGACTTCGACTATGGCGCACCCGCGTCGCAGGCCGCGCAAGAAGCTGGCTTGGTCGGCGTGTCGTTCTGCGCCTCATCGCCGCTCTTCGGCTCGGCGACGTTGGGTGACAAGCAGTTCACAACGTCGATGTGGAACCAGACCATGGCGGCTGCGGCGGCTGAGTTTGGGTATACCGAAAAGGGCTGGAAGACGGCGGCCACCATAGTCGACCAGGGCACCGAGTACACCAAGTCGCTGGGCGATTACTTCGTCCAGACCTGGGAGCATCTGGGCGGTGAAGTTGTCAGCGAGGATTCATATCAGCAGAACGACATGCAGGCGTCGGCTCAGGCCCAGCGAATCATCGATCTGGAAACCCCACCGGATGTGATCTTTATCTCGACCAATATGCCGGACTACTCGGCGATCATCCGCGATATCCGTTCGGCCGGTATCACCGCGCCGATCATGGGCGGCGACTCGATGGATACAGCGGATTTCTACATCGCACTCGGTAGCGATCTGGGTCATGACGTCTACATCTCGACTCACTCATTCATCGGTCCGGAAGCCGGCCCGGAGATGGAACAGTTCATCGCGGACTACACTGCCAAGTACGGCAACCCGCCGGAAGTTTCATTTAATGCGATGGGCTGGGACACGATCCAGATTCTCGCCGACTCGATCGAGCGCGCCGGCACCACTGATGGCGATGCGCTCGCCGCGGCGATGGTGAATCACGAATTCGATCTCCTGAGCGGCAAGCTCACCTGGTCCGATGCCGAAACGGGACATATTCCTCAAAAGGAAGCTTTCATCATCGAGGTCGTCGATGGCAAGCCCACCTTCGTGCAGAGGTTGGCGCCTTCCTGGACGCCCGATCTCTAGCTTCGAATACGGGACGCCTGGTAGACCAGGCGTCCCGTATCTTGTGTCCAGTCACTTTCTTTGTTGGACAGGAATCCGATGGCCGATTCGAATGGCAGCGAATCTGGATCGTTGATCGTGCGTGACCTGACGAAGGATTTCGCCGGGTTGCGCGCAGTCGACGGCGTAAGCTTCAGCGTGCGACCGGGTGAAATTATGGGATTGATCGGGCCGAACGGTTCCGGAAAGACCACGACGATCAATGTCATCACCGGACTGCTGAACTTCACCAGCGGATCGGTGCATCTTGGCCCACTCGATATGACCGGTTGGCAGCCGCACAAGATCGCACGTGCCGGATTGGCGCGAACGTTTCAGATCGTGCGGCTTTTCAAGGACTTCACTGTTCGCGAGAACGTGGAGGTGGCGGTCGTTGCTTCCGGTGGGGCGAGGGGTAAGGAAGCGTCTGACCGCGCCACCCGCGCCATGCGTCAGCTCGGCATTCTTCATTTGGCGGAACTCCCCGCGCGCGTGCTTCCACAAGGAGAAGAGCGGCTGGTCGAGATTGCACGAGCGATTGCCACGCAGCCCAGGTTTCTGTTGCTGGATGAGCCGGGTGCGGGTCTCAACGACGCGGAGATAGAGACGTTTCTCCCGACACTGTTGCGCTTGCGGGATGCGATTCAGTGCGGCGTTGTGATCGTCGATCACGACATGCGCCTGATCATGAATCTTTGCGACCGAATTCACGTACTGAACTATGGAAAGTCGATCGGCGACGGCACGCCCGAGCAGATTCGCAACGAACCGGCTGTTATCGAGGCGTATCTGGGTGCCGAGGCGGTCGCGTGACCCTTCTTTACTTGTCTCAGCTAAACGTTTTCCACGGAGCAAACCACGCTGTGCGCGATCTCGACCTTCAGGTCGAACAGGGTGAGATCGTCGGTCTGATCGGCGCCAACGGTGCTGGCAAGTCGACCACGATGATGAGCATCATGGGCGCGGTCAAACCGCGTTCAGGCGCGGTGGTCTTTGATGGCCAAAACATCACCGGGCTTCCTCCCGAGCAGATTCTTCAAAAGGGCATCGCCCCCGTCATGGAAGGACGGCGCATCTTTCCCTCCCTGACGGTCGGCGAGAACCTGCGGATGGGCGCAGCCACGGTGTCCGACAAATCATTGGTCGCCGCCGACATCGAGCGTTGGTGCGACTTCTTTCCGATCCTTCGCGAGCGGTACGACCGTCCAGCGGGAAATCTTTCCGGCGGTCAGCAGCAAATGCTCGCGGTGGCGCGGGCATTGATGTCCCGCCCTCGTCTCCTCTTGATGGACGAGCCCTCGTTGGGACTCGCGCCATTGCTGGTAACAGAAATTTTCAAACTCATTTCCGAAATGCGTGCCCTTGGGATGACGGTGCTCCTTGTGGAGCAGAACGTGCGCATGACGCTTAATATCGCCGATAGGGCCTATCTGCTCAATCTCGGTCGGGTCGAGTTTTCGGGCACCCCCGATCAGATCCGGTCTGAAGCGGACATAGAGCGAACCTATCTTGGTGGCGGCCAAGTGCAGAAACCCTCCGCGACACCGACAGCGAGCTGACCATGGGATCGATCAGCGACTTCGTGCAATATCTCGTCAGTTCCCTTTCAGTGGGAGGGCTCTATGCGCTCATGGCGTTGGGGCTGGTCATCGTATACGGCATTTCGCAACTGGTCAATTTCGCCTATGGCGAGCTGATCATGGTGGCGGGCTACGGTCTGCTGATCTTCGGACGAAGCTGGCTACCGTGGGTGATCGTCGCGATCATGAGTGTGATCTGCGCGGTGATCGTGGCGCTCGGCATGGACCAGATCGCGTTCCGGCCGGTGCGCAATGCAAGCCCGACCACCATGCTGATCACCTCGTTCGCGGTCAGTACGTTGTTGCAAAGCGTCGCCTTATTGCTGATATCCCCCAGACCGCGGGCGCCGCGGTTGCCCTCGATCTTTGTCCAGAGCGCCGAGATTGCCGGAATCCGCGTGAAGGTGGTCGATGTCGTCGCGCTGGTGGTGAGCATCGTGGCGCTGACAGCGTTGCAGCTCTTTCTGCGCAAGACGATCGTCGGGCTGTCCCTGCGCGCCGCGGCTGATGACTTCACCATGACGCGGCTTGTCGGCGTAAACGCCAACAAGGTGATTGCGACGGCATTCGCGATTAGTGGGTTGCTGGCCGGAATCGTGGCGCTCTTCTGGATTGGCCGAATCGGCCAGGTACTACCGACGGTCGGATTTCAACCGGTGCTCATCGCCTTCATTGCGTCGGTGGTCGGCGGACTGTCTTCGATCAAGGGCGCGGTGCTGGGCGGCTATATTCTTGGATTCCTGACGATTGGACTGCAAACCTGGCTCCCGCAAGATGTCAATGCGTACCGCGACGCGATCATGTTCGCGATCGTGATCGTCATGCTGCTGGTTCGGCCAGAGGGCCTTATCAAACCGGCCTTCTCGCGGGAGACCCGCTGATGCGCAACGCCCCGACGCGCTCGCTCGTCTCCAAATGGTCTACTCCGGTCATTCTCATGGGGATGTGCGTGTTGATCGCCGCGTTCGCAATTGCGCGGGACGACGCTGTTTTCCTGCGGGTGGTCACGGTCATGTTCATCAGCGTGCTGCTGACCGTAGCGTTGCAGACCTTCATGGGGAATTCTGGCCTCGGCTCGTTTGGGCAATATGCGTTCGTTGCCATAGGAGCGTACGCCTCGCTCTGGTTCGGGCTTTCCGATCAACAGAAGCGTGTCACGCTGCCAGACATGCCCATTACCTGGTGGATCTACAAGCAACACTATCCGTTCGAATTGGCAATCGCGTCCGCAGCGATTCTGACTGCCATCGCCGGCGCGGCGATGGGGGTCGCATTCGTGCGCTTGCGGGCAGCATCGTTCACGATTGCGACCTTCGCATTCCTGATTGTTGTCAACCGGGTGGCACTGCAATGGGAAGAGGTTACCCGCGGGTCGCGGGTGGTCATAGGCGTTCCCAGGCAAACCACCATCTGGATCACGGTGGCCTGGGCCTGCGCGGCGATTTTGATCGCGTTTGTGTTCAAAGAATCGTCGATCGGGCTCAAGCTTCGGGCGAGCCGGGAAGATGAAGACGCTGCCGCCAGCATTGGCATCAATGTGAAGCTGATGCGCTGGATCGCCTGGACACTGAGCTGCGGCATGTCGGCAGTCGGTGGAGCGCTCTGGGCCTACTTCATCGTCCAATTCACCCCGAACAATTTCTACCTGCACGAGACGTTTCTCATCGTCGCAATGTTGGTGATCGGTGGTGCGGCAAGCGTGAGTGGTGCGGTAGTCGGCGCAATTGCGGTCGCACTGTCGTCCGAGATGTTGCGCCAGACGGAGAATTGGCTCAATACGCAACGAAACGACGGGACGTCCTTCGGGAATTTGCTCCCATTTCAGTTGATTGGCTTCACCGAAATCGTGCTGGCAATCGTCATGATTGTCGTGCTGGTCGTGCGGCCTTCCGGGTTGTTGAGCGGGCGCGAGCTGCGCTGGCCACGGGGAAACTCGCAGCCGGGTGTGACCGACCTCGCGGAGAATATCGATGAAGCGTAATGTGGTCGATCGCGACGCGCGGTATGTCGCGGACGCGATCAAGCTGCGCTACACACCGTTCGTCGCCGCTCGCGGAGATGGCGCGTATCTGTACGACGATTCCGACCGGCGCTTTATTGACTTCGGGGCAGGCTGGGCGGCGGCTGGGCTTGGCTATTCCAACGCCCACGTGAAGCAAGTGGTCGCCGTGCAAATGGAAAGGGCGACCATGTCTGGCCTGTTGTCCAGCATCAACGAGCCAGC
>JBBQPB010000043.1:0-10482 GCA_038331435.1 Thermomicrobiales bacterium
CCGAAACTAGAGAATCGCGCCCAGGATCCAGGGGTTGAATTCTTCCTGACCAACGCCGGCAGCTTCGCTCTTCGAAGAAGCGCCAGAGGCTACGGCGAGAATCTTGTCGAAGATCTGTTCGCCGAACGCGTCGAGTGAGACGCCGTCTAACACCACGCCAGCGTTGATATCCATGTCTGGTTCCTGATTGGCGTAGAGCGTGCTGTTAGTGGCGATCTTGATGCTCGGGGCTGGCTTGAATCCAAACGCTGAGCCTCGCCCGGTCGTGAAGACCACGAGATTGCATCCACCGGCAACTTGCCCGGTGACCGAAACGGGATCGTAGCCCGGGCTATCCATGTGAACAAAGCCGCGTTCGGTCACGCGCTCTGCATATCCAACCACCTGATTAAGTGGAGTCGAGCCAGCCTTGGCCGCCGCTCCGAGCGACTTCTCGTAGATGTTCGTCAGACCGCCCAGCTTGTTGCCGGGAGCCGGATTGTTGTCGATGCTGCCACCATGGTAGGCGGTGTATTCCTCCCACCAATGGATGCAATCGATCAGCTTCTGTCCCACCTCGGGAGTCTTCGACCGGCGAGTCAGCAGGTGCTCGGCACCGTAGACCTCGGTTGTCTCTCCCAGGACGACCGTGCCGCCCTGTTTGACAATGAGATCAGCGGCTTTGCCCAGACCAGGATTCGCGGTTACGCCCGACCAGCCGTCCGAACCGCCGCATTGCAACGCCACGACCAGCTCGGATGCGGGTACTTCTTCGCGGATGTACTTGTTGGCTTCCGGGAGAATCTTTTTGACCGCTTCGATGCCGGCCTCGATCGTCTTCAACAAGCCGCCGTCCTGCTGGATCGTGATCACCAGCGGAGCGTCTTCCTTCATCGCAGTCGCGTCGATCATGTCGGTAGGCTGATTGACTTCACATCCGAGCGACATGATCACGTAACCGGCGACATTGGGATGATGGACGATGCCGGCCAGGGTCCGCTGGAAAATGTAGAGATCACGCGAGCCGATGTGCGCGCCACAGCCACCCTTGTGGGGAAGCGCGATGACGCCATCGACATTTGGGTACGCGTCCATGACACCGGGTTGCCGAAAGTACTCGGCGATGCCAACTGTGGCCGAGGATGAGCAATTGACCGACGCCAGCACGGCGACGTAGTTGCGCGTCCCAACCCGGCCATCCGCGCGGCGGAATCCCATAAACGTGCGTCGCTGGGCTTCGGGAACCAGCTCGACCGGTTGGTAGTCCTCGCTAAAGGCATAGTCGAGATCGAGCTCCTTGATGCCAAGGTTCTGGGTGTGGACATGCTGACCGGCGGTGATGTCCTGCGTTGCCCAGCCGATGATTTGGCCGTACTTGTGTACCACGCCGTCGTAAGGGACATCGACAAGGGCGACTTTGTGCCCCATCGGAACAAGCTGGCCGACGCGGATGATCGAACCGTCACTCAGAATCAATTGCGTACCTGGGAGCAGCGAAATCTTGGCAACCGCGACTTCGTCATCTGGATGAAGCAGCACGGCGACCGATGTGAGGGCAACGGGTTCCTTGGGTGCTCTTTCGAGGCTGATCGCGTCGGTACGAATATGGGTCGAGCTCATGGGGGAATCTCCGAATGGGCCGCACTTCCTCGGCGGCCACGGGCGAAACGTCGTAGACGCATAGAGTACGCCAAACCCGAATAGCTGGAGTTTCGTTTCGCGTTGCCTGGGTGATTTCAGGCTGGCAATCCCGTGCTACAAAACGCGGTACTTGACCCAGACTTCGCTGAGGAGTGCGCCCTCGCGCAAGTCGAAACGGGCGCGATCCTCGGTGGCGACTTTCTCGAAGGCTTTGGCGACACATTCATCGGCGACCCCTGCAGGGATGATGGCGATGCCGTCGATCTCGGCGACGACGATATCGCCAGGGTGAACCTTGACGCCTCCACAAACCACCGGACAATCGAAATCGATGCATTGGGTCCTACCGGCTGCATCGAAGGGACGCGCACCAGTGGAAAAGACCGGGAAACCCAGTTCGAGGATCTTGCGAGTGTCGCGGTGATACCCATCGAGGAGCATACCGCGCGCTCCCCGGCCCAGGGCTGCGTTCGAAAAAAGCTCGCCCCAGTAGGCCGCATTCGCCAAACCACTGGTCGCGACGACACCGACATTGCCAGGCTGAAGTGCATCGATGGCAGCGATGATCTTCGTATAGGGCTCTGGTTTCATCTCATAGATAGGCGCCATCAGGATGGTGTGGGCGGTTCCTACCAGCACCTGCCGGTCGAGCGGATCAATAGGCTGAATGTTCGACTCCAGCACCTGATCGCGGAATCCGAGTGAATCGAGAATGTCGGAGATGACGGCCACATAGAGCTCATTGGCCATGCGGTCGAAAAATTCACGACGGTCGGGCGATGACACAGGAAATCTCCTTTTAAATGTGAAATTCGAAATGGCCGAGGTCTTCGGCACGGGTAAGCTCGCCCTGCGCGGTGGCGACGACCCTGGCCAGGATTTCTTCGCCGACCTCGTCGATCGACTTGTGGCCTTCGACGATCGAGCCAGCATTCACGTCCATGTTGTCGCTCATGCGAGCATAGGTTTCGGGATTGCCGCAGACCTTGATGACCGGCACGATACCGGAGCCTGTGACGGTGCCGCGTCCGGTGGTAAACACCACGATATGCGCACCGCAGCTCGCGAGTTCGGTGACACCGTTGGGATCGCTAATCGTGCCGGCGCCGGTCCAGCCACGTTCCTGTACGTAATAGGGCGCAAGCAGATGGAGTCCAGGTTGCGCAGGTCGCTCCCATTCTCCGCCGTGGAGCACACCGACCACTGGCGATGACCCCGCCTTGCAAACTGCGCCGAGCGATTTTTCCTCGATAGTCGTGAGACCGCCTTCGATATTGCCCGAGCTAATGGCACGTTGGCCAGTACGGTCGCCCCAGGCACGCGCGACCTCGATGGAGCTCATGATTTCAGCGCGCACTTCGGTGTTCGCGGCACGCTTTCCGAGCGACGACTCGCACCCAAGCAGCTCATTGGTTTCTTCGAAGATGACGGTTCCCCCGCTGGCAACGATCCGGTCGGCAGCCGCTCCGACCGCAGGGTTGGCGGCGATACCGGAGGTGGTATCCGAACCGCCACACTCGACCCCAACGATCAAGTCAGAAAAGGGAATCATGACGCGTTCGACGTTTTGTTCGAGCATGGAACGGCCTCGCTCGACGCCTTTGGCGATGGCGTTCCTGGTGCCGCCTTCGGCCTGGATCGAGATGAACTCGACCGGTTTACCAGATTCGGCGATCGTTGCGGCAATGCCCGCAGCGTCCGAGCATTCGCATCCGAGCGAAAGGACCAGCACACCGCCGATGTTTGGGTTTTGCGCTACGCGGATCATCTTGCGTTGCGCACCGGAATCGGCAAGACAGTCGCGCCATCCGGCCACGACCGCATCCTCCAACTGCCAGGCGATGCGGCGGGAGACCTCTTCGGCACAGACGACGGTGAAGAGAACGAGCAGGCGATTGCGGATGCCGACCTGTCCGTCGGCGCGCTGATAGCCCTCGATAGTGATGGTGCTGAGGTCGAGTGGAGCGTCGACGGTGACGGTCATGGCACACCTGCTGATTCGTTCCGCTTCGGCCGCGAAGCGGAGTTTGTCTGACGGCGTTAGTCTATCCCGTTCGATGTAGAAATTCTGAGCAAGGAGGCTTGGCGATGATCGTAGTCGGGGTCGATGGATGCAAGAAAGGCTGGGTTGCCGCCGAGTGGAATACGTGTAGGAAGATCATCTGTCTCGCCGTATTTGCGTCATTTTCCGAGTTACTGGCTAATTATCCGGAGGGAACTGCCAAAGCTATCGCAGTCGACATTCCTATCGGATTGTTCAATGGTCCTCGTAGATGCGATGTCGAAGCGCGAGCCGAACTTACATGCCGGAAGTCCAGCGTGTTTCCGGCTCCCTATGAACACTTCGCGAATGCGATTGATTATCATGCCGCAAACTCAGAATCGAAAGAGGAATTCGACAAGGGAATCTCTGCGCAGGCGTTTGGAATCTACCGGAAAGTGTTCGAGGTCAATGAGCTGATGACCTCCAAATTTCAGGCCCGGGTGATTGAGGTGCATCCTGAGATCTGCTTTTGGGCCATGAATGGAAAGCGGGACGTGTGCTCAAAAAAACGCACGAAAGAGGGGTATTCAACCAGACTTGATCTCCTCAAGGGGAACCGGGATCTGGCAGGAACTGCTTGGGCTGATGTTGAAGCCGGTGTCCGCGGTGCACAACGTGACGACGTGTTGGATGCAGTAGCAGCAGCGTGGACTGCTCGGCGTTGGGTAAACGGAGCCTTCGGACGGTTTCCAGAGGTCGAGCAAATGGACAAAAAGGATCTTCGGGCAGAAATTGTTTATTAACAGAGAAGTAGGCAATTCACCTCAGACATGCACCTGAGCGGCGACCGCTAGAACTTCGATGCGCGATCGCCGTGTGCAGCGATACATTCCAGTCGACGCGGCACCTTGGGTAGAGATCAGGTTGCTTCGCCGACGCGACTAAGGCTGATGATGTTGTGGACATGGGCGTGGTCGCCGGGGGCGATGGGAGCGGTGGCGAGACCGAAGGGTTCGCCGTGTTTGATGGTGGGCGTGTCTTGTGGAATCTCGATGATGGCCACTTTGTGACCGAGTTTGATGGGACCGGTAATTTCGAGATCGAAGCAGGTGCCGTCTGGTTTGGCGATGCTGACAATAGAGGGACCGTCGAGATCGCGCATGGCAGTGGCGACATTGTCGTTGGGATCGAGGACGATCATGTCGGGAGCGGTCATTCGGTCATCCTGAGACGATGATGCAATTGGCGTAGGGACAGGTGTCTCCGGTGCGGATGGTCGCTTTGGCGCCGTGCCCCAGCCGTTTCAATTCCAGATGAGAAACGGTTTCGAAGCGGACATTCGGCAAGAGCGCGTGCAGCTCTGCGACGCGATGTGGCGAGACGAGCGCCATCTCGTCGGTGACGAGGATGCGATCGATCGACCACTCGGCGTCGATGGCGGCCAGGACTTCGAGCACAGTCGGTTTGTCGTCGATCAACGCAAGATCGATACGTTGCGGTTCTTCTGGCACAGGAAACCCGCGGTCGCTAACCAGCAGGTAGTCGGTGTGGCCACTGCTCGCCAACAGGAGGCTTAGCTCAGGGTGAAGGATTCCGCTCTTCTTCATGAGGCTTTCTCGGGTTCGAGACCGACCGATTCGTAGTACCGCGCGCGCTGCTCCATTGTCACCCGCTCCACGAACGATTGCGCCGGGCGCTTGAAAACGAATCCCGTCTCATCGGGATCGTCGGTTGGGACCAATTCCCAACCGTCGCGGCCCAACGCATTTAGCACGTCGAGAGAAACCGCCGATTCGATGCGATATTCCCAGCTTGGAATTGGATCGATCATCTCAGGTTCCCCGGCGGCGCAGGCGGTCGACCAGAACGGCCAGAATGATGACCGCGCCAATGACGATCTGCTGATAGAAGGCGGAGATGTGCATGAGGGTCAAACCGTTGCGAATGACCGCCATCAGCAAGGCGCCAATCATCGTCCCGACGAGGGTGCCTTCACCGCCGAAGAGCGAGGTTCCGCCAATCACGACCGCCGCGATGGCGTTGAGTTCTTCACCGGTAGCAAAATCGGCTTTGGCGGAATTGAGCCGTGAGGTCAGCATAATGGCCGCGATCCCGGCGCAGATGCCCATGAAGGTATAAACCGCAATCTTGTACCGGTCGATCTGTACCCCGGAAAAGCGGGTGGCCGTTTCGTTTCCGCCGATTGCGTAAACGTAGAGGCCGAGCCGTGTGTAGCGCAGGATCAGGAATCCCACCAAAAAGGTGCAAAACGCGATGACCACTGGGGAGGGAAAGGGCCCGAGGCTGCGCGTGCCCCAGACATCCCAATCGGGCACCTTCTTGTTGAGAAATGAGATCGGTTGCCCCGCGGTCAATTGCGATGCAGCTCCCCGATAGATCTGCATCGTGCCGAGGGTTGCTATGAACGGCGGAATCTTGCCGATCGTTATGATGAGACCGTTGATCATTCCGGCCAGCGCGCCGACGGCCAGCATCAGCAGCACCGCTTGCCACATGCCCCAGCCGTGCTTGTCGATCATCAACGCACCAGAGACGGCGCTCAATGCGACCATGGATCCGGCGGAGAGATCGACGCCGCCGGTGAGAATGACGAAAGTCATCCCCACTCCTAGAATGGCGGTCAATGATGCCTGGCGCGCGACATTGACCCAGTTGCCACTGGACATGAAGACCGATTCCTGGCTCCAGATCAGCATGCTCAGGATGATGAGACTCAAAAGCGGTCCGAAGGTTTGCCAGATTCGGCCGATGGTGAGCCGGTTGCCACCTTCGCCGGGGACTACAGGCGTCGCCGGGGCACTCACGCGGCAGCTCCCATCTCTTCCTGTGTGCTTGCGGCCGCATAGCTCATGATCGATTCCTGCGTCGCCTCGGCTCGGTCGAAACGAGCGACGATCGCACCTTCGCGCATGACCAGAATGCGGTCACTCATCCCGAGCACTTCGGGCAGTTCGGAGGAGATCATGACGATCGCCGCGCCTCCCTTGAGCAGCTCGCCCATCAGGCGGTAGACCTCAATCTTGGCGCCAACATCGATGCCACGCGTGGGCTCGTCGAAGATGAAAATGCGCGCTTTGGTGAGCATCCATTTGGCCAGCACCACCTTTTGTTGATTTCCTCCGGAAAGAAACATGGCCTTTTGGCGTGAGCTTGGCGTCTTGATGCGCAGCGCGTCGATATAGCGGCGGGCAGTCAGAAACCGATTGCGGGGCGGAATCAGACCGGGTGGCGCGCCCGTCGCACTCGGAGCGGCCATCGAGATGTTATCCCCGACGGAAAGGAGCAGGACCAGCCCCTGATGCTTGCGGTCTTCAGGCAAAAGGGCAATACCGTTGGCGATGGCCTTGCCCGGGTTGGAGTTCGAGACCAGTTTTCCAAAGACCTCGATGGTGCCGCTCTCGAGCTTGTCGATGCCAAAGATGGCGCGTGCCACCTCGCTGCGCCCGGCGCCGACCAATCCCGCGAGACCGACGATCTCGCCTTGCCGCACATCGAACGAGATGTCCCTCAGCACGCCGGCACGATTCAGACGATCGACGTTCAGCGCAACCTCTCCGAATGGGATCTCTTCTTTCGGGAATTGCTGCGTCAGCTCGCGGCCGACCATCAGGCGGATCAGATCGTTCGGGGTGGAAGTCGCCATCGGCACGGTATCGACGTACTTACCATCGCGCAGCACGGTGGCGCGATCTCCCACGCGGGTGGCATCTTCCAGGTGGTGGGAAATCAGGATAATCCCGGTTCCCTGGGCTTTCAATTTCTCCACCAGCTGGAAGAGTTGCTCCGACTCTTCGGCGGTGATGGCCGCGGTCGGCTCATCGAGGATCAGGACGCGGGCATCATTAACCAGCGCTTTGGCAATTTCGGTCATTTGCTGCATCGCGACGCCAAGCCGGGAAACAGGCGTGTGGGGCTCGAGATCGATACCAAGCTGGCGAAGTTGATCGCGCGCACCGGAATAAAGCGCAGCCCAATCGATCACGCCAGTCTTGCCACGCATCGGCTCGCGACCCAGATAGATGTTCTTCCCAACATCGAGATGGGGAATCAGGTTGAGCTCCTGATGAACTGTGCTGATGCCGAGCTGCTGAGCGGCGTGCGGGGTACGTAACTGAACCTGAGCGCCCTCGAAGAAAATCTCGCCCCCGTCCGGCTGGTAGATGCCAGACAGGAGCTTGACCAACGTGGATTTTCCAGCGCCGTTTTCTCCAACGAGGACATGCACCTCACCCGCGAAGAGGTCGAAGCTCACATCGTCGAGCGCGACCACTCCGGGAAATCGTTTGGAAACCTGAACGAGTCGGAGAATCGGGGCACCACGCACCGGGCGGGGGTCGTTGGTGACCCCCGCCGCAATCGCATCTGCATTGTGCGTGCCCAATGAGGACATCGTCGTTTGGTTCTCCAGATGCCGAACGGTCTGGTCAGGCGTTGTCAGCCTGGAACTGGGCAGCGTTGTCAGCGGTCACCAACAGCGCGCCGGAGTCGACCAATGCCGGAACCTCTTCACCATTCAGGTGGCGCACCATCAAATCGACGCCGAGCGTACCCATGACCTTCGGGAATTGGGCCATGGTGCCATCGACGCTGCCGTCGATGATGGCCTGCACCACGTCCGGAATGGCGTCGAATCCAACGAGGGCAACATCGTCCCGTCCGGCCGCGATCAGCGCCTGGAGTGCTCCGAGAATTGGCGGATCGTTCGCGCCCGCAATGGCGGCCACATCCGAGTCGGAGATCAGGATGTTCTCGGTGATGGTGAATCCTTCGTCCTGGTTCCAGTGGGCCGACTGGTCGATCACCTCGATATCAGGATAGGCATCGAGCGCGGCGTGGAGCCCATTGCTGCGGGCCTGGGCGGTCTGGTTCGCCATATCGCCCTGGAGATTGAGCACCTTGCCGGCGCCTCCAATCAATTGCGCGATGTACTCACCCTGCTGGGCGGCAGCGGCGACATTGTCGGTCTGAATCAGGGAGACGAGTTCCCCGCCAGCCGGAGCCGTGTCGACCGCGATCACCGGGATACCCGCGGCATTGGCCGCCTCGACGCCTTGAACGATTCCTGCGGCGTCGATCGTGCCCATGATGATGCCGTCGTATCCCTTGGTCACCGCATCTTCCATCTGGGAGACCTGGTCGGCGACCCCGGAGTCATCCGGCAGCGCGATGACATCGACCGTCACGCCATCTTCTGCGGCGCGTGCTTCGACGCTTTCTTTCAGCAGCTGCCAGAACGCATTGGAGGGAAAGACTTGCATGAACGCGAGTTTGTACGGTTCGTTGCCCTGCACCGGACCATAGGCGGTCATGGGGTCGGCGACCGGGGAAGCGTCCGGGGTCGCATCCTGTGCGGTGGCTGGGCCGATCTTGAATCCAGTGGTAGCAGCAGCAGCGGCTGCGGCGGAAAGCCCGAGGAACGTTCGTCGGTGAAGCGTCATTGCCAATCATCCTCTCTCAATGTCGAAAACAAACGGAACGGAGCAGGTTCGGCTTTTATCTCGATGCGGAGCTCACCTCCCGATGAACGCGAATGCTCGAGTTTTTCGCAGATGCCCGGGGATTGTACCGGAACATTCTTCAAGTTGGTATAGGCTCGACTGTGCTACAAGTGCCGCATTCAACATGGACGCGCCCGATGTGGGCAGGAGCAGGAGAACCGTATGCAACTGGCGACGAGGATGTCTCGCCTTGGCACCGAAACCGCGTTCGAAGTGCTGGTGCGCGCTCGCGCATTGGAAGCGGAGGGTCGCGATGTCATCCACCTCGAGGTGGGAGAGCCCGATTTCGATACTCCGGCCAATATCATCGAAGCTGGCGCCGAGGCGCTTCGCTCCGGCTGGACCCATTACGGTCCTGCCCCGGGTTTGCCGCAACTGCGTGAGGCCATTGCCAACTATCTGAACAGTTCGCGTGGGACGGAATACGGTCCGGGCAACATTGTCGTCACTCCGGGCGGCAAACCGATCATGTTTTTCGCGATTCTGGCGTTGCTGGAAGCCGGTGACGAAGCCATCTATCCGAACCCGGGATTCCCTATCTACGAATCGATGATCAACTTCACCGGCGCGACGGCGGTCCCCTCCCCAATTCTGGAGAAGTTCAGTTTCGCCCTCGATGTCAGCGAGCTTCCCGGGCTGATCACCGACAAGACCAAATTGCTCATCATCAACAGTCCGGCCAATCCGACTGGCGGTGTGCTCAACCGCCAGGAGATCGAGGCGATTGCCGAGCTGGCAGTCTCGAACGATCTCATCGTGCTGGCAGATGAGATTTATGCCGAGATCCTGTACGAGGGCGAGCATGTCTCGATTGCAACCATGCCCGGCATGAAAGAGCGGACCATCATCCTCGATGGTTTCTCGAAGACCTATGCGATGACCGGCTGGCGGCTGGGTTATGGAGCCATGCCGATGGAGTTCGCCAAGGTCATGGGGAATCTGATGGTCAACAGCAACTCCTGTACCTCGATGGCGGTGCAAATCGCCGGGGTCGAAGCGTTGACTGGTCCGCAAGACGATGTGAAATCCATGGTGGCCGCCTTCGAGATACGGCGCGATCTGATGGTCGACGGCCTGAATGCCATTCCTGGAATCACGTGTCTGCGGCCCAAGGGGGCGTTCTACGTCTTCCCGAATATCTCCGGCACGGGGATGAAGAGCAAACCTTTCGCAGACAAGCTGCTGCAGGATTATGGCGTTGCGGCGCTCTCAGGAACGGCATTCGGTGCGTATGGCGAGGGATATCTACGCCTTTCCTACGCGAATTCAGAAGAGAACCTGCAACGGGCGCTCGATCGAATCCGCCAGATGGTTACGGATCTGGGCGTGGCGTAGGTATGACGTCATCCTGATTCAGAC